>NZ_JBNCAB010000004.1:0-195221 GCF_049805555.1 Burkholderia sp. DN3021
TCGCTCAGCACCAGTTCCGCCTTCGGTCGTCCCATCGCCATGTTGACGTCTCCCGTTCCGTTGACGTCTACATGCTACGCGAACATAGTTCAGTTAACAACGGAACAGGACACTAGGTCGGAAGCGCCGACGTGAGCTTGACCTTCTGCATCGGAATATCGGTCTTCACGCTCAGCACGCCCGGGATGCGCGTCAGGGTTTCCATCTGGAAGCGCCGGTAGTCGTCGATATCGGCCGCGACGACACGCAGCAGGAAATCGCAGTCGCCGGCCATCAGGTGGCACTCGACGACTTCCGGCATCTGCTGAACGGCATCGGCGAAACGGTTCACGGATTCCGCGTCCTGCCCCTTCAGCCATACGCGCGTGAAGATGGTCAGCCCCTTGCCGACCTTCGCGGGATTCAGCACGGCCACGTATTTCTCGATCACGCCCGCTTCCTCGAGAAGCCGCACGCGCCGCAGGCACGGCGACGGCGACAGCCCGATCTCGTGCGCGAGTTCCACGTTCTGCATGCGGCCGTCGCGCTGGAGCGCGCTGAGGATCCGCCGGTCGATGGCATCCAGTTTCATTTGGCATCCGATTCCAAGAAATTCTCAAATCACGCGTTCAATGCCAAATTCTCCGAAATCCATGGCGACAACGCAACCCGATTCGAGTCAAAAAAGCAGACAATCCCTCCCCCGAAGGAGGAGTCATGAGCAGTAGCGTTTCAACGTCGTCCGGGCTTCGCGACAAGCCCGCCTATGTCGCCGAGATGGGTCGCGGATTGCGCGCGGCGCTGCCCGTCATGCTGGGTTTCGTGCCGTTCGCGCTGGTGCTGGGCGCGCAGGCGGCGCAAAAAGGGTTGAGCCTGTTCGAGGTACCGATGATGACGGGCCTGAACTTCGGCGGCGGGTCCGAATTCGCGGCGATCCATCTGTGGACCTCGCCGCCGCATATCGCGCTGATCGTCGCGATGTCGTTCCTCGTGAACTCGCGGCACATCCTGATGGGCGCCGCGTTCGCGCCGTACATCCGGCGCCTGCCGCGCCGCCGCGCGTTCGCGGCGCTGTTCTTCATGTGCGACGAGAGCTGGGCGATGTCGCTCGCCGATGCGCGCTCGCGCTCGGCCACGCACATCAGCGTGCCCTATTACGCGGGCATCTGCGCGGGGCTCTACCTCACGTGGATCTCGATGACCACGCTCGGCGCGGCGGTCGGCCCGACGATCGGCAACGTCGAGCAGTACGGCTTCGACATGGCGTTCACGGCCGTGTTTCTGGTGCTGCTGCGCGGGATGTGGAAGGGGATGCGCGCGAGCCGCCCGTGGTTCGTGAGCCTCGTCGTCGCGGCAGCCACGCACCTGGCCGTGCCCGGCGCGTGGTACGTCGCGGCCGGCGCGTGCGCGGGACTGATCGCCGCGCTGCGGTGGGAGCCGCGCGATGCCTGAGCTTCCGGATTTCAGCACCGTCGCGACGATCGTGCTGATGGCGTCGACGACCTACCTGTCGCGCATCCTCGGCTACGTGCTGCTGCGCAACCGCACGCTCAGCCCGCGGATGGCATCGGTAATGGAGAACGTGCCCGGCTGCGTGCTGATCTCGGTGATCGCGCCGGCCTTCGTGTCGACGCGCCCGGCCGACCTGCTCGCACTCGCGATCACGCTGCTCGCGGCGACGCGGCTGTCGATCCTGCCGACCGTCATCGTCGGCGTCGTGTCGGCGGGGCTGCTGCGGCACCTGCTCGGATAAACCGTTCCGACCCGCCGCGCACGCGGCACCTCCACCGACGAACGGGCGCGCGATGCGCCCGTTTTCACGTCCGCGCCGGCGACACGACACGACGATTCTCACGCCGGGATGCTAGCCTTGTGGCTTGCGCCACGCTGCACTTCCCTCTGATCGCCCATCTCCGCGAGGACCGCTCCGATGCAAGAAACCCGCCCGCTTTTCGACCGCGTCCTGCTGACCAACGACGACGGATTCGACGCCCCCGGCCTTGACGTGCTCGAACAGGTCGCCACGCAACTGGCGCGCGAAGTGTGGATCGTCGCGCCGGCCGAAGACCAGAGCGGCACGTCGCATTCGCTGAGCCTGCACGAGCCGCTGCGCGTGCATCGCAAGGGCGAACGCCGCTTCGCGGTGCGCGGCACGCCCGGCGATTGCGTCGCGATCGCGGTCAGCCACCTGATGAAGGACGCGCGGCCCGACGTCGTGCTGTCCGGCGTGAACCGCGGTGCGAATCTCGGCACCGAAACGGTGTTTTCCGGCACGGTCGGCGCCGCGATGACGAGCATGCTGGTCGGCGTGCCGGCCATCGCGCTGAGCCAGGCGTTCACCGATCGCAACGCGGTGCCGTGGAGTACGGCGCTCGCGCATGCGCCGGACGTCATTCGCCGGCTCGTCGCCGCCGGCTGGGACAGCGACGCGTGCCTCAACGTGAATTTCCCGGCACGCCCCGCGCAGGACGTGCGCGGGCTGAAGGTGACGAACCAGGGCGCCGGCACGCTGCAGGGCGTCGAGATCGTGTCGGGCCGCGACCCGCGCGAGATCGACTATCACTGGCTGAAGCTCGCGCGCGCGCCGCGCGACGACGACGCGGATTCGGAAACGGTCGCGCTGGGCGAAGGGTATGTGGCCGTCACGCCGCTGAAGTTCGAGCGCACGCACGACGGCGCGCTCGCGCGGCTGCGGTCGAATCTCGGCTGATCGGGTTGGCTGGGTTGGCGGCTTCGGCAGCTTCGGCGGCTTCGGCAGCTTCGGCAGCTTCGGCAGCTTCGGCAGCTTCGGCCGGGCGGCCGCTTCGGCGCTTGCGCACGACGCCTGCGCGAGGCGACCCCGTTGCCCGGTCGCATCGGCGCACAACGTCGCGTACGCGGCCGCCCGCACAGCGTCACGTCAGGTTCAATCCCCCGTCGAGCATCACGATCTCGCCCGTCACGTAATCGGACGCGACGAGCATCGCGACCGTCTGCGCGATGTCGTCCGGCGCCGCCGCGCGACGCATCGGCGCGCGTTCTCGCCAGAGCTGCTGCGCTTCGGTCCAGCCGGCGGTCAGCGGCGTATCGACCAGCCCCGGCGCGACCGCATTGACGCGAATCGCCGGCGCGAGCGTGCGCGCCAGCAGCCGCGTCGTGTGATTGAGCGCGGCCTTCGCCGCCGCATACGGAATCGACGCGCCTTTCGGCCGCACGCCCGCATGCGAGCTGACGTTCACGACGCAACCGGCCCGCCCGCGCGACGCCGCTTCGAGCAGCGCGGGCTGTGCTTCGGCGACAAGCCGGAACGGCGCGATCACGTTGATCTCGTGTATCTCGCGCCACACGTCGGGCGTCGCCGCCGCGAGGTCCTCGTGCGGAATCACGCGGCTGATCCCCGCATTGTTGACGAGCACGTCGAGCCGCCCGTGCACGGCGAGCGCGTCGCGGATCAGCCGCACGCGCTCGGCATCGTCGGCGAAATCGGCCTGCACGTAGGCCGCGCCGAGTTCGCGCGCCATCGCGCGTCCGATGTCGGCCGAACTGCGGGAATGCAGGATCACCGCATAGCCGTCCGCCGCCAGGCGGCGCGCGATGGCCGCGCCGATCCCCGACGTCGAGCCGGTGACGAGCGCGACGGGCCGATGCAGGCGCGACGCGCGCGGCTCGGCAGCGGCTTCGGTTTCAGGCTCCGTTTCGGAAATCGGGGCATGCATCGGCGGGAGCGGCGCGTCCATATCGGGGAACCCTGTCGGTGGCGTTCCCGCATCATAAGCGCGACGACGCGACCGGGATATCGATCGTCACTTCCTCGAACAGCGGCGTACCGAGGCAAAACACGCCGCCGACCGGGTTCAGCGAACAGATGCCGGGCGCGGGCAGCACGTACCACGCGGAAAGCTGGCCGCAATCGTCGTTGCCGGGAATCGGGAAGCCGGTCCGACAGGATCGCTCTCGCGTCGATACAGGCCAGCCGCACGAGCCGCGATACCAGCGAAAACAGGGGGCAGCGACGATCGTCACAACCGCTTAACCCAGCGATCGCCGGGCGCGGTGACCTGCAGCCTGCATCAGGGCATCGCCGATCGGCTCAGCGCTGCTTCGGCAGGTCGACAAAATCCTCGAGCTCGCCGGCCACGTACAGCCGCTTGCCGATTCTCGGGTATTCGCACACGTCGTGTTCGAGGCGCTGCCCGGCGACGATCAGTTCGAGCGGCACGTCGCCCGTGTTCTGCAGCGTGTGCGCTTCACCGCCGCGCGCGAAGCCCAGGAAATCGCCGGGCCCGACGTCGTAAGGGCGTTCGCCGATCGTGACCGTCCCCGTGCCGGACAGCACGTACACGCATTCTTCCTCGTACAGGTGACGGTGGTATTCGGCCGATTCGTGGCCAGGCATCAGCGTGAGCAGGTGGAAGCCGAACTGCGTGATACCGGTCAGGTCGCTGAGCGGTCTTTTGAAACGAACGGCATTGGAATTCAGCGAATGCACGGCGCGCGTCGGTTCCATCTTCGCGATATCGGCGGCCTTCAGCAATTCCCGGGGAGGGGTGATCGACATGGGGGACTCTCGTTAGCGTGACTGCATCGGTTGGACGCGCCACCCGGGGCCGGCGAACGGGCGATGCGGCGCATGGGCGCGCTCCGGCATTGTCCGACATTTCCGGCCGCGTGGAGACACGGCATCGCATGGCGACGCCGGTTCGCCGCCGCTCCGTCCCCCGCCACCCGTCAGCGCACGGGCGTGCCGCGCAGTTCGGTCAGCAGCGCCACGAGCCGATCGATGTGCGCGTCTTCCGTGCGCCACGACGACACGCTGATCCGGAACGCCGGACGCCCCTGCCACACGGTCGCGCCGAACCACACGTCGCCCGAATCCTGCGCGGCCTCGCGGATCGCGACAGTTTCCTCGTCCGTGCCGGCGCGCACCAGCACCTGGTTCAGCACGACGCGGTTCAGCACGTCGTAGCCGGCCGCACGCAGGCCGTCCGCGACACGCGATGCCTGCGCGCAATGCCGCTCGACCATCGTGGCCAGCCCGGCACGGCCGAGCGAGCGCAGCGCGGCCCACACGGGAATGCCGCGCGCACGCCGCGAGAATTCGAGGTTCAGGTTCTTCTGCGCGTCCTGCGCGCCGCTCAGGTAGACGGCATCGCTGTTCATCGCGGTCGCGAGCGCGTCCGCGTCGCGGCAGATCACCATCGCGCCGTCGTACGGCGTGTTGAGCCATTTGTGGCCGTCGGTGGTCCAGCTATCCGCGCCGTCGATGCCGTCAGTCAGCGCGCGTTTCGACGACGCGCGTGCCCACAGCCCGAACGCGCCGTCCACATGCACCCATGCGCCGGCCGCCTTCGCAGGCGGAATCAGCGCCGCGAACGGATCGAATTCGCCGGTGTTCACTTCGCCGGCCTGCAAGCAGAGGATCGTCATGTCGTCGAGCGGCGGCAACTGCGCCGGGTCGATGCGACCGTGTGCATCGACCGGCGCGACGACGAGACGCTTCAGCCCGAAGCCGAGCACGCGCAGCGCCTTCTTCACCGTGATGTGCGCAAGCTCGGAGATCACGACCTTCACCTCGGGCGCGCCGATCAGGCCGTCCTCGTCGACGTCCCAGCCCTTGCGTGCAAGCAGCGCGCGCCGCGCGGCCACCAGCGCGACGAGCGTGCACGCCGTCGCGCTCGTGCCGAAACCGACCGCGCTGCCTTCGGGCAACGCAAGCGCGTCGACGACCCAGCGCGCGGCCCGACGCTCGATCGTCGCGGCCACCGGCGAATTCGCGTACGACGACGCGCACTGATCCCACGCGAGCATCAGCCGCTCGGCCGCCGCCGCGGCCGGCAGCGCGGCGCCGATCACGAAGCCGAAGTAGTTCGGGCCGTTCGACGCGACGGTCGCGGGCGAGCCCTGCTCGTCGAGCAGGCGCAGCACGTCGTCGGCCGGGCGGCCCGTATCGGGCAGCGGCTCGTCGAAGGCGGCGAGACCGGCCAGCGCGGCTGCGTCGGGAAACGCCCGCCGTTCGTTCGTCGCCGCGAGATACGCATGCGCGCGCCGGTCGGCGTCGACCAGCAATGCAAGTTCGTCCATATCGATTGCCTCGGTGGGGATCGGTCGAATCAGAGTTGCGAGAGATCGCGGCCGAGCTGCTGCAGCGCGCCGTCGATCCGCTTGTAATACGTGAACTTGCCGACGCGGGTCGCCTGCACGAGCCCGGCATCCGCGAGGATGCGCATGTGGCGCGTGGTCGTGGCCGGCGCGATGCCGAGCTTCTCGGTGATGTACGTGCAGCACACGCCGAGTTCGTCGAAATCGCCGTGCGGCTGCGGCGGGAAATGCTTGCGCGGCTGCTTGAGCCAGCGCATCACGGCCAGACGGCTTTCGTTGGCCAGTGCGCTGATGCGGGTGACGTCGTCCATGGGGTTGGAAGGCTTTGTTTAACGTTTCGCATATTAGCTAAATGACGAAACGTGGGCAATCTGCTCGAGGTTCGATTTCAGGCTGTCGCGTCACGTTCGGGATCACGACATCGGCATTCGATGCGATCGCGGCAAAACGGCTGCCACACCCTCCCGCAGGCAGCGTGAGCAACGCGCCTTTACGCCCCCGCCAGTGCCTGCGCCAGCCGCTCGATCAACGCGCGCACGCGCCGCGGCTGCACGGCGCTGCCCGGATAGACGATCTGCAAATCGACGTCGCCCGGCGAGAACGCGCGCAGGACCTCGACGAGCGCGCCGGACGCCAGGTCCCGTTCAACGTCGACCAGCGACTTCAGCGCGACGCCATGCCCCGCGATGCACCACACACGGACGAGCGCGCCGTCATTGGCGACGCGCCGGCCGCGCACCATCACGCGCTTCAGTTCGCCATCGATGCTGAACGGCCATTCGGCATACAGGTCGGGCCCGAAACGCATCACGATGCAGTCGTGCGCCGCGAGATCGTCCGGATGCCGTGGCGTGCCGTGCGCGGCGAGATACGCTGGCGACGCGCACACCACGCGCCGTGCACGGCCGAGCGAACGGCTGCGCAGCGAACTGTCCGCCAGCGTGCCGCGGCGGATCGCGAAATCGAGCCCTTGCCCGACGAGATCGACGTAGCCGTCGCCGAGATGCAGGTCGACCGTGACGCCCGGATGCTCGGCCAGGAACGCGTCGACGACGGGCACGACGCGCTCGCGCCCGAGATCGGCCGGTGCGCTCAGGCGCACGGGCCCCGACAGCGTCTGTGCGCCTACGCGCACGCGGCTTTCGAGTTCGTCGGCCTCGGCCAGCAGGCGCCGCGCGCCGGCAACCAGCGTGCGGCCCTCGTCGGTCAGGCTGATCGCGCGCGTCGTGCGCGTGAGCAGCGCCGCGCCGTAGTGGCGCTCGAGCGCCGCCAGCCGTTCGGACACCGTGGCCGGCGACAGACCGACCTCCCGGCCCGCCGCAGCCAGCCCGCCCTTTTCCACGATGCGCAGGAACAGCGCGAGGTTATCGAGCAGCATTATTCGCCTTAGACGAAGGATATTTTCGAATTCTGCCAAATTATCTGAAATATCCGCAAGCGATACAGTGTGATTCCGCCGACGGGCGCCCGTCCGGCACGCGCCGGGCTTCGACCATTCAAAGGAAACGCACATGGAATACCGTACGCTCGGCCGCTCCGGCCTCAAGGTTCCCGTCCTGAGCTTCGGTGCCGGCACGTTCGGCGGCACCGGCCCGTTGTTCGGCGCATGGGGCAACACGGGCGTCGACGAAGCGCGCCGCCTGGTCGACATCTGCCTGGAAGCCGGCGTCAACCTGTTCGACACCGCCGACGTGTATTCGGACGGCGAATCCGAACGCGTGCTCGGCGCGGCGCTCAAGGGGCGTCGCGACCGGGTGTTGATTTCGACGAAGACGGGCCTGCCGACCGGCGATGGCCCGAACGACGCGGGCACGTCGCGCGCACGGCTTGTGCGCGCCGTCGACGCCGCATTGGGCCGCCTCGACACCGACTACATCGATCTGCTGCAGTTGCACGCGTTCGACGCGGGCACGCCGGTCGAGGAAGTGATGTCGACGCTGGACGAACTGGTGCGCGCGGGCAAGCTGCGCTACATCGGCGTATCGAATTTCGCGGGCTGGCAGATCATGAAATCGCTTGCGGCAGCCGATCGCTACGGGTGGTCGCGTTACGTGGCGAACCAGGTCTACTACTCGCTCGTCGGCCGCGACTACGAGTGGGACCTGATGCCGCTCGGCGCGGACCAGGGCCTTGGCGCGCTCGTGTGGAGCCCGCTCGGCTGGGGCCGGCTCACCGGCAAGATTCGCCGCAACGCGCCGCTGCCCGAAGGCAGTCGCCTGCATGAAACGGCCAGCTACGGGCCGCCGGTCGACGACGAGCGCCTGTACGACGTGGTCGATGCGCTCGACGCGATCGCGGAGGAAACCGGCAAGACCGTGCCGCAGATCGCGCTGAACTGGCTGCTGCAGCGGCCGACCGTGTCGTCGGTGATCATCGGCGCGCGCAACGAGGAACAACTGCGCCAGAACCTCGGCGCGGTCGGCTGGTCGCTGACCGATGCGCAGGTCGCGACGCTCGACGCGGCGAGCGCGGTGCAAGCGCCGTATCCGTACTTCCCGTATCGCCGGCAACAGGCGTTCGCGCGACTCAATCCGCCGATGCGCGGGTAAGGGGCGACGGCCGACGGACGTGGCCGTGCCGCACTACGCTGGCACGCCCGCGTCGCCGAGCCGCACGACCTTGTCGGTCGCGCCGATGGCCGAACGCCGGTGCGTGATCGCGATCACCGTGACATCGCGGGCCAACAGCCGCACATGCTCCATGATGTCGCGCTCCGTGGCTTCGTCGAGCGCGGAACTCGCGCCCACTCCTGATCGAAAGGTCCGCAAACATGAACGCCAACGACGCCGGCCTGACCGTACGCGCGGTCCGGGAAGACGACTATGACCACTGGCTGCCGCTGTGGGACGGCTACAACCGCTTCTACGGACGCTTCGGCGACACGGCACTGCCACCGGCCATCACGCAGCTCACGTGGTCGCGCTTCTTCGACGGCTACGAACCCGTACATGCTTTCGTCGCGGAGCGCGACGGCAAGCTGGTCGGGCTCGCGCATTTCCTGTATCACCGCAGCACGACGCTCGCCGGGCCGACCTGCTATCTGCAGGATCTGTTCACGCTCGACAGCGAGCGCGGCAAGGGTGTCGGCCGCGCGCTGATCGAGGCCGTGTACGACGCCGCGCGCCAGCATCGCGCCGAACGCGTGTACTGGCAGACGCACGAGACGAATCACACGGCGATGCGGCTGTACGACACCGTCGCGGAAAAATCGGGGTTCGTGGTCTACAGGAAGGTGTTGCCGCGCTGAGCACGGCGGGGCGGGTGGTCAACCCAGCGGCCGCGCCTTGATCCACGGAAACGGCGGCACTCGCGACCATTGCTTCAATGAGCCAAATGGCGAAACATGGGCAGCGCCGCCTCCGGAATTGCCCCGCACGATTGAATCCCATGCTCAATCCCGGAAACGGTCGCCTCGGCAGCCTTGGTAGCCCCGGGGCCACAAAATCTTCCTCTTCGCCAGCTCCTGTATCCCCAAGGCTACAATTTAAATATGCCATTTTGTAGCAGAAGGGCTACAATCAGAACCAATCTGGCAATTTTTGATGCCTCGGGGCTACAAATGACAACACTGGCCGATGTTGGAGAAATGCTGAGAGAAGGCCGCCGCGCGGCAGGTCTCTCACAGCAAGAGCTGGCCGAGCGCGCCGGTGTCGCGCGTACGACGCTCGCCCGCATGGAAACGCTTGCGCGAGGCGACATGAGCGTATCTGCGCTCGTTCGCCTCCTTGAAGCAGCCGGTTATGACCTGCGAGCGGTCAAGCGCGGACATGGACGCACGCTGGACGACATACTGACCGAACAACGCACGATGGGAGATTCGTGACATGCGCCTCCCCGTCTACGTCAAAGACAGACTCGTTGCTCATCTCTATCGCCAGGCGGACGACTATGCGCTGCGTTACACCGCGGACGCTACCGCCGAAGATTTTGCCAGCCTGACCATGCCCGTTCGCGAAGATCCCTGGGTCTGGCCTCGCGACTTGCATCCCTTCTTCCGGCAAAACTTGCCGGAAGGTTTTCTCTTTCAGGTGATTCGCGAAGAGTTCGGCCCCTATCTCGATGGAACAGACCTTTCGCTTCTGGCCGTCATCGGCAGCGCCGGCATCGGCCGGGTAACCGTCGCCCCAGAAGATGGCGCGCCAGGCGGTGAACTCGACCCGCTCGACCTGAAGAGCCTGCTGCACGAGGACATCACAACCGCTCGCTTTGCGGAACTTGTACGGTACTACGCTCGCGCGGCAATTTCAGGTGCCGTGCCCAAATTCCTTGCGCCTGAACTCTCGCCGACCCAGGCACAGGTAGGCAAGCAAACACTCCGCACGAGCCGACACATCATCAAGGGATCCGATGAGCAAACACCCTATCTTGGTTTCAACGAGCACTACTCGATGCAGGTGCTGGCAAAACTCGGCGTCGCCAGAGTAGCAAAGACCACGATGTCGGACGATGGCCGCGTGCTCGTCGTTGACCGGTTCGACGTCGACGAGCAAGGCAAACCGACGTTTGGCCTGGAAGACGCTTGCAGCCTGCTTGGGCTTCCTCCTCACGAGAAATACCGCCCGTCGACCGAACAGGTCCTCAACGCAACGAAGCCCTATATCAGCGCCGCCAATTGGAGACGAGAGGCCGAGCAACTCGGCTGGCAGCTCATCGCCAACTATGTTGTGCGCAACGCGGACTGCCACGCCAAGAACATCGCTCTCCTCTACTCGAACATCGATGACGTCGTCTACACGCCAGCCTACGACATTGTCACCACTGAGGCCTATCCGCGCTTTGCGAACAATCCCCCCGGCCTGAGCGTCGAAGGTCGCAAAACGTGGGCACCTGGCAAGACGCTGGAACGCTTTTTCAACACGCGTCTCGGCATTCCGCCGAAGCAATATCGCGAAATGGTCGAAGCACTGTGCGACTCCGCCGTATCAACAGGAAAAGACATCGTCGAAGCGGCGAAAAATGAAACGCGGTGGCACTGGATCGCGAAGCAGATGCTGCACGCATGGAACGAAGGCATGGGGTCGCTCCGCAGCGCCAAGCCACAAGTGGCGCTCAAAGCACTCACGCCGGTCATCGAGGCCGCCGGGTTCTCAGACGCGGACCGGGCTGATAACGCGAGAGAGGTGATTGGCCGCTCGGAATTGCTGGCAAATCACGGCAAGGAAAACTGATACCCGCGCAGATTCAGCCGACGGGAACAAGTCCGACCTCCTGCGCCTGCCTCACCCCGCCGGCCTCCCCTTGATCCACAGAAACAGCGGTACGTGCGCCCACTGCTTCAACCGATCCATCCGTATCGGCATGGTCCGGCAGCGGTTCGCATGACCGGGTTGCGCCACATCCGGCGCTTTCCGTTTCCGGCGGCGAAGTTCTACAGTTACAGAAAACAACCCGCGCCGCCGTGCCTCGTCCCCGTTCGACGATACGCCCCCGATTCCGAGGAAAGCCCATGCCGAGTATCGTCGCCGCTCCCGCCAATCTCCCCCCGAGCCCCGTCGCGGCGGAAACGCGCATGGTTCACGACGTCGCCACGCTGAAGCCGTCCGACTACCGTTCGGCGGACGGTTCGTCGTGGGTCATCTCCACCATCACGCCGGCCGCGGACAGCGGCGCGAACGTGACCGGCGCGACGTATTTCGACACCGCGAAAGGCCGGACCGTCCCGGTGCCCGACGCGCGCCGCCGTTATGCGAATCGCGGCACGTGGCAGGTCGTCGCGAGTTCGAGCCCGTCGGTGCCCGCGACCGGCCGCTACGACTGGCTGACGCTCGCGTGGCTGCCGATCAATCGGCGGCCGCTGCCGCAAACGCCCGAGCATCTGTATTCGCCGTTCATTCGCGGCGGCACGATCGTTTATCGATGGAATCCGGCGGCAGAAGGCGGCGAACAGTTCGGTAACGTGCGGATGATCTTTCCGGAATGGACGCAGCAGGTGGCGGATGCGTTGCGATCCGCGCCGCCGTCGTTGCCGGACGGCGCGTCGGCCACGCCGGCTGCGCTCGATCGCCTGAAATCAGACAGGAATCCGATGGCCGCCGTGCTCGACTTCGGCGACGCGCTGCGTGAAGAGCCGGTGGAACGGATCGTCGCGCGGCTGCCCGCCTTGCTGCAGGTGAACGACCTGCATGAACTGTCGGCCATCGTATTCCTGTGCCTGTCCGGGTCGCGCGCCGAAGACCGGCCGCGCTTCGTCGAAACGATCGACGCGGCGATCGCGGGCACCGACGACAGCGCACGCCTGCTCGCGATCGCGTATGGCGCGTTCGCGGCGGGAAGGTCCCGGCCCTATCCATTCAATGACGCCGCGCAGACGGCCCGCATCAACAACGTGTTCGGGGCGCTGAAGCGCCGCATATCGGCGCTCGGCGTACCGATTGCGGAAGGTTCGCCGTGGTACGAATTCTTCACGGCCTACAGGCTCGGCAGCGCGGCATCCGGCAACGGCCAGTGACCGCACGCATATGATCGGCGGCGCGGCAGCGGATGCCTGTTTACCGCGCCTGCGTCACCGCTTCTCCTCGTTCGGATTCGGGTAGAACGAAACCGGATCGCCGCGCAGCGTGCTCATATCCTCGATCCGCGAAAAAAAACGCCCGTGGCGAATAAATGCCGGGGCGTTTTCTGTCAATTCGACCATTTGAATCAGATCCCCCCGTGATAAATTTTCGCCCGGCCACAGAGCCATCTCAAATAACCTTAATCAATAGACCAAATCATGAAATCTGTTATCCGTCATGCCACTCTGGCACTGGTGACGATCGGCTTCCTGTCGGGCTGCGCAAGCAGCGTGACACGCGACGCAGGTAATCAGGCGGGGGCCACCGCGACTGCGTCGACGTCCAAATTCGGCACCAAGCCGGTTATCGTGAAAGTTACGCTGGACGCGGCTGCCCAGGAAGCGTTGAAAGACAATCTGAAGTTCAGCCCCAAGAAACTGCAGGAGCAAATCGAAAACGCACTGTACGCACGCAAGCTTCTGGCAAAGGCCGATTCAACCGATGCAATGCACCTGAACGTCGAAGTCACCGGCATTCGGGTGCGCTCGAGTTTCTCCGCGGTCATGTTCGGCTTCATGGCGGGCAGCGATCATGTCGACGGCACCGTGACGCTCGTCGGCACCGACAATCGTCAGGTCGACCGCTTCAAGGTGTCGGCATCGTATGCACTCGGCGGTATCGCCGGTATGGACGGGACACGCATGGACTGGCTGTACGAGAATTTCACCGAGAAGACGCTGTCGACGCTCGACCCGTCGGCCGGCGCGCAACAAGCGGACGCGGCTCACGAGAAGAAACTGTAATGTCCGCCGCCCGACGGACCGCGGATTCGCGGCCCGTCGGGCAGCAGCCGCTGCGCTCACCCAACGGCTACGATGCGGGTTGCGACCGCAACGATCTTCATCGAGCAGATTCTCCTTTGAGCATGCCCCTTGGCAACAGGCACGCGTCGCGGCTTCGATTACCGCATTCCGATCGGACATGCGCTCGTCCGTGTCTTCGTTGTATCGGCGATCGGCGTCATACACAAGGCGGCAAAAAAACGGCTGCCCTGAAGCAGCCGTAAAGGAGAGGTCTACCGTGTTCAGACGGAGACGCCGGCCAGCCACCACGCCGTCCGGTAGATCCATTGTTGACGAGCGCTCCGCATCCGGGAATCAGTCTGGTCTGATTTTCGGGCGCAAGAAGATCCACCGGCAATTCAGACAGGTCCGATAGGATTGGCGTCGGGCGGCACGTAAACTCCGACCCGCGAACCTCTCGACCTCCCCCCTCGTCCATACGATGCGCGCCGCGATCCGCGACGCGATCCGTCGTCCCCGCTTTCTCCGCGGCCTCGACATCGCGGTGCTCGCGCTGATCGTCGCGAGCGTGTTCGTCGTGATGATCGACAGCGTGCAGGAACTGCACGCGCAGTACCGGAACGCGCTGTACGCGGCCGAGTGGGCGTTCACGCTGCTGTTCACCGTCGAATATGCGATGCGGCTCTTCACGGAGCCGAAGCCCGCCGCCTATGCGCGCAGCTTCTTCGGCATCGTCGATCTCGTGTCGATCCTGCCGACCTATCTCGCGTTTTTCTTCCCCGGCCTGCATGCGCTGATCGACGTGCGCCTGCTACGGCTCCTGCGCGTATTCCGCATACTCGGGCTCGCGATCTATCTCGAGGAAGGCCAGATGCTGATCCGCGCGCTCGCGCGTGCGCGGCGCAAGATCTTCGTGTTCATCGGCGGGATGTTCGTGATCGTCGTGATCCTCGGCACGGTGATTTTTCTCGTCGAAGGCCCCGAGAACGGCATCACGGGCATTCCGGTCGGCGTGTACCGGGCCGCCGTGACGATGAGCACGACCGGTTACGGCGACCTGACGCCGCATACGCCGCTCGGCCGGCTGATCACGTCGTGCGCGATCCTGCTCGGTTACGGCATCATCGCGTTCCCGACCGGTATCATGGGCACGGAGCTCGTCGCGTCCGTGCTCGAACGCGGACGGGCGCAGCAAGCATCGTCCGGCGATGCCAGTGCGGCGGTCTGTCCGCATTGCGGCGCATGCGCATCGAAGCAACGCGACGATGCCAGCGCCACGGCAACGCAGCGTGTGCCTGACCGCCAATCATCAACGCATTCCTCATTCGATCAACGACAATGAACGCTTCCTCATGCTGAGCATCGGCCCCTTTTCCGTAAGGGTCGTGGCCGTAGCCATCGCCGCCCTGATCGCGTGGCTCGTCGCGCGCTTCGCGCAGCGCAACCGGCCCGCCGGCCAGCACAAGACATCCGCAAGCCTGCTGCTCGACGCACTGCTGATCGGTCTGATCGCCGCTCGCATCGGCTATATCGCGCGCTGGTGGCCGGACTATTTCGCGTCACCGAAATCCCTCGTCGCGCTCGGCGACGGCGGCTTTACATGGTGGATCGGCTTGCCGGTCGCGCTCGCCTATATCGGCTGGCGGTCGCGCCGCCTGCCGGGGCTGGCGCGCCCCGCGCTCGCCGGCATCGCCGCCGGCATGCTGGCTTGGGGTGCGGCGCAGGGTCTGCTGGCGACGTTCGACCGCACGGCGCCGCCGCTGTCCGCGCTACGGGTCGAGACGCTCGATGCGACGCCCGTCGCACCGAACCGCTACGCGGGCAAACCCGTCGTCGTGAACCTGTGGGCGACCTGGTGCCCGCCGTGCCAGCGCGAAATGCCGATCCTGGCGCAGGCACAACAGGATTACCCGGGCGTCAGTTTCCTGATGATCAATCAAGGCGAGGATGTGCAGACCGTGCGCGCGTTTCTTGAACGCAAAGGGCTGCGCTTCGACCACGTGCTGCTCGACCGCTCGCTCGGCGCGATGCGGACCTACGGTTCGCGCGGGCTGCCGACGACGCTGTTCTTCGATGAAAAAGGCAAACTCGTCGAGTCGCACATGGGCGAGATCACCGCCGCAAGGCTCAAGGACACGGTGAATACGCGCTTCGGTCTCTGAGGTGCGGAAACGGCTGCGCCGACGCATCGTCAGGCGTCGCAGCAATAGGCCCGGCGAACATCCCGGGGCTGCGTCGTCCGGCGCAGGCCGGCGAACGCGAAACGCGAGGCCGGCTTGCGACGCAGCGGCCGAACTGTTTCCCGCTCGACCGGCCATCATCAGGGTGTTTCACGCGCCGGCAAACACCACCGCGCAGCAATCGCGAAATCCGGGCGCCGTCCCGATCAACCCGCCGGACCGCTTCCCGCACGACCGGCCATCGCCGGGGTGTTTCATGTGCCGGCAAACGCTGACGGCGCGGCAATCGAAACCGGCCCCGTCCTCGCTCAACCCGCCTGTGCACCGATCGATCGCGCGAACTCGGCGATACCGGTCAACATGATCTGCACGCCGACGCACAGCAGCAGGAACGCACTCACGCATCGCGACCTGAAGGTGGCGCGCACGGAGATCCACAGCATGCGCGGCGCATTCGCGATGATCGGGGAAAGCGGGATATCGGATCTCTGCGCGACGCTGGAGCGACTCGCGCTCGCGGGTGACTCCGCCGCGTTCGCGAGGGGGTTCGAACGTTATCGCGAGCAGGCCGGCGATGCGCTTACGCGACGCATGGCGGCGGAGACGGCGCACGGCATCGATGCGATGCCGATGGTGGATGTGCCGGAGCATTGACATTTGGAGACGATGTGACGGCGTCCGGCCAACGCGGCAGACACAAGCGCACGTGTCTTGTCCTGATGGCTAACGTGGGCAGAACGCAATTGACCGATGCCCATTCCACCGTCGATTCGTCTACAGTGGATGCACGTTTGCGCGAATGGATGAATCGGCCTTCCCGATCATTCGCAATGCGAGGGCATGCGGATTGAAATCCTCGCGCAAACGAGCGCGGGCCGTGAGTGTAGGAGCACCCACGACCCGCTGACCACAGCCAACTTCAGCAAGGAGTCAACCATGGCTGACGCGAATCATAACGCACCGGCAGTTTTCAACGATTGTTTCGTCACGGCTCGAGCGTCCGCTCGACATCGCCGCACCATTCCGCACCTCCGGTTCGCCGACAGGGCACCGCCCGTGCTGTATCTGTGGATGAAGCTGTCCGGCCGATGGATCGAGGCAGCGGGTTTCGAGCCCGGGCAGCGCTTGCAGCTCGACGTGACGCACGGTCGGCTGGTGATCACGCCGATGATGGACGAAAGAGACGGCGCCCCTGTCGGGCAGGACGCTTTCCCGATGTCGATCCCGCAACGGGACACCGGCAGTTTTCGTTGATGGCGGGAGACGCGCAATGAATCGCAACGACTCGCATCAAGACACTGACAACGTGCCGCTCGACCCCGATTTCGACGACGCAGGGGTACTGTCGGCCAAGTCCGCGCTCGCGCTGAAACTCAACGCACTGATCGCCTCGTATGGGCTGTGCGAGGCCGAGACTGCGGCGCTCGCGGAGATGGCCCGGCCGGTGGTCACCCCGGAGCAGCGCGACAGGCTTCGGAACGTTTCGCTGGAGTTGCTGATGCAGACGCTGGTGTCGTTTGATCAGCATGTGGAAATCGTGGTGCGGCCTGCGGGGCACTCGCGGTCGGCAGGCGTTACCGTTGCGAAGTAAAGCGGGAATCGTTCGACTAAATCACCTTCAGCATGATGGCCGCAGATGCCGGGCACACACCTGCGAACTGACCGGACGATAGCAGCGGTCCAGGCACGTCACTGAGCATAATGCGCACAAAACCCTGCCGAGCAAAATAGCGCTCCGCCGTGGTCGTGCGCAACGCTACCGCTTCGACCGCGCGACTGCGGCATTCCGCCAGCAAGCGCGAAACGATCGTCTTTCCCAGTCCGCCCCCGCGCGCTTGCGCAGCGACGGCAATCGAACGGATCAGCGCGAAGTTGCCGTAGTGTTCGATACCGCCGCATGCAATGATGGTCCGGGCGTCAACGGCCACTGTGAAATTCGGCAAGTGATCCGCTACACCGGCAACAGGTAAGTCGGAGGCACGAAGCAGGGCCTCTATCGAGACCAGATCGGATGCCGCCGCAGCGCGTAGTTGCATGATGCCGATCCTCGAAAGGTGGAGTCTTTTCAGGCGGTAGTGATTCGCGAGCGCCGAGGCGCACGTGGCCGACGATCCGCTATGGACCGTCATGGGTGCCGCACCGGGGCGCGTCAGATGCTGCGCTGATTGACGCGCTTCGACAGTTCCTCCGCGCTTTCCTTCCGCTCGCTGTATCGATCCACCAGATAAGGCCCGATATCCCGCGTCAGCAGCGTGAACTTGACCAGTTCCTCCAGCACATCCACCACGCGATCGAAATAAGCCGACGGCTTCATCCGCCCTGCCTCGTCGAATTCCGCGAATGCCTTCGCCACCGACGACTGGTTCGGGATGGTCAGCATGCGCATCCAGCGTCCGAGCACGCGCATCTGGTTCACCGCATTGAACGATTGCGAGCCGCCGCTGACCTGCATGACGGCGAGCGTCTTGCCCTGGGTCGGGCGAACGGCACCCATCGACAGCGGAATCCAGTCGATCTGCGCTTTCATGATGCCGGTCATCGCGCCGTGCCGCTCCGGCGAGCACCACACCATGCCTTCCGACCATTGCACCAGTTCGCGCAATTCGACGACCTTCGGATGACTCTCGGGCGCATCGTCGGGCAGCGGCAGGCCGCTCGGATTGAACACGCGCACTTCGGCGCCCATCGCCGTGAGCAGGCGCGCGGCTTCCTCGATCAGCAGGCGGCTGAACGAACGCTCGCGCAGCGAGCCGTACAAAAGCAGGAACCGGGGCGGATGCGTCGACGGCACCGCCGGCCGCAACTGGCCGGCATCCGGCACGTGGAACGATTCGACGTCGAGTTGCGGCAGGTCATCCAGACGGTCAGACATGCGTACCCTCCGCGTGATCGCAGTGAATCGTGACGTAGTTCATGCAGATGGATTCTCCCGTTTGCTCAAGCACGTTCGTACCAGCCCTTCGACCGGTTCACAATGCGCACCACCAGCAACATGACCGGCACTTCGATCAGCACGCCGACGACGGTGGCCAGCGCCGCGCCGGAATGAAAACCGAACAGGCTGATCGCAGCCGCGACCGCCAGCTCGAAGAAATTGGACGCGCCGATCAGCGCCGACGGACACGCGATGTTGTGCTTCTCGCCCACGGCGCGATTGAGCCAGTAAGCGAGCGCCGAGTTGAAAAACACCTGGATCAGGATCGGCACCGCGAGCAACGCGATCACCAGCGGCTGCTTCAGGATCGCTTCGCCCTGGAACGCGAACAGCAGCACGAGCGTGGCCAGCAATGCGGCGATCGACCACGGGCCGATCTTGGCCATCGCGGCATCGAACGCCGCCTGCCCGTTCGCGAGCAGCCGCTTGCGCCAAAGCTGCGCGAGGATCACCGGGATCACGATATAGAGCACGACCGACGTGAGCAGCGTCGCCCACGGCACGGATATCGCCGACATCCCCAGCAGCAGGCCGACCAGCGGCGCGAACGCGATCACCATGATGCTGTCGTTCAGCGCGACCTGCGACAGCGTGAACAGCGGATCGCCGCCCGTCAGCCGGCTCCATACAAAGACCATCGCCGTGCACGGCGCGGCGGCCAGCAGGATCAGGCCTGCGATGTAGCTGTCGAGCTGATCGGCCGGCAGCATCGGCGCGAACAGATGCCGGATGAACAGCCAGCCGAGGAACGCCATCGAGAACGGCTTGACGAGCCAGTTCACGACGAGCGTGACACCGATGCCCTTCACGTGATGACGCACTTCATGCAGCGCGCCGAAGTCGACCTTGACGAGCATCGGGATGATCATCACCCAGATCAGCAATCCGACCGGCAGATTGACCTGCGCGTATTCCATCCGGCCGATCTGCTGGAACAGGCCGGGCAGCGCCTGGCCGAGCGCGACGCCGGCGACGATGCAAAGCGCCACCCAGACGGTCAGATAGCGTTCGAAGAAGTTGATGGAAGGCTTGGCGACAGCCTGCTCCGGCGGAGCGGCGTTGGACGTGTTCATTGGACGGGTATCGGCCTCGAAGTTGCCGGCGGCCGGTGAATTCGGCCGGCCGCCATGCGAACGGTCAGCTCCGGGAAATCTCGGTCAGTGCCGCCTGGAGTTCGGCGTTGCTCATGCGATCGAGCGGCAGCGCCAGCAATTGCAGCATCCGGTAGCCGATCGCCTGGCGCGCGAGTTCGAACGCGAGCCGCTTGCCTTCGTCGCCGCCCACCGCGTTCGACGGATCGGCATAACCCCAATGCACTTTGACGGGGCTGCCGGGCCAGTACGGGCACGCCTCCGCGGCCGCGCTGTCGCACACCGTGATGACGACGCGCATTTCAGGCGCGCCGTCGCCCGTGAATTCGTCCCAGCTCTTGCTGCGGTAACCGCTTACGTCGACACCGGCGTTCGTCAGCGCTTCCAGCGCGAACGGATTGAGCCGGCCACTCGGCGCACTGCCGGCGCTGTACGCGCGCACGTCCTTGCCGAGCTTCGCGGCCCAATGATTGAGCATGCCTTCCGCGAGCACGCTGCGCGCGGAGTTGTGGGTACAGAGGATCAGGACGTTCGTGGTCATGAGCGAGGTATGCGAAGGCGCTTCAGCAAGGTTGCGGGCCGGACGTCGAACACGCGGACACCGGCGAGCACGGATTGCCGCCGCAGCAGTTCTCCGTGAGATAGGCCAGCAAGCCGTTCATCGTCGCGAAGTTCGCGCCATAGATGACGAAGCGGCCTTCCTGCCGGCTCGTGACGAGCGCTGCATGGGCCAGCTCCTTCAGATGAAAGGACAACGATGAAGGCGGTACATTCAGCAGCGTGGCGATCTGCCCGGCCGGCAGACCTTGCGGTCCCGCCTGCACGAGCGTGCGGAAGACGGCGAGTCGGGATTCGTGTGCGAGTGCCGAGAGCGCGGCGATGGTCTGGTTCGTTTCCATTATTCGATAATAATCGAAATATCGAATTCCGAGAAGCCACCTCGAGATGAAGCGGCGGCCAATGAACGGGGACAAACAAAACGACTGCGCCAGCGGGCGAACCCTTCACCCGACGACAGCCCGGCCTTCAACTACGCGCCGCGCGCTTCCCGATGCACGTCCCGATGCGCTCCCCGGGCCGTCAGCATCGGGTTCGACGCACGGCTCACGGTTGCGAGAACACCATCACGCGCCCCGACACGCGCTGCAGCTTGAGCCAGCCCATATCGGCCGTGAAGCGCAGTTGCTGCAGCGGGAAGTCGAACGACGCCTTCTCGGCCGCGCTCACGACCGACTTGGCGATCCAGCGGATCAGCGCCTTCCCTTCCTCGGTCGTCACGCTGCCGTTCTGGATGCCGCCGTAGAAGTAGCGATTCCCGGCGTTGACCTCGTTCTGCAACTGCATCCAGTGACCCGGCAAGCCCGGCAGCGTCCGGAACAGGTCGGCCACCCGCTTGGTCGTCAGGCCGCGCGCCCACAGCGCACCGTTTACGTCCGGCCGAACCAGGTTGTGGCGATCCGCTTCCTGGGCCTGCCCCTTGATGTCGCCCCGCAGGGCATCGAGCTTCGACATGACGCATTCCTCATGGTGATGGGCGCGGGAAAATGGCCCCGCGCGCGCCGCTAGCACGATACGCCCGTTGCGTGAAGTCATCTCC
This sequence comes from Burkholderia sp. DN3021, assembly GCF_049805555.1. Taxonomy (NCBI): domain Bacteria; kingdom Pseudomonadati; phylum Pseudomonadota; class Betaproteobacteria; order Burkholderiales; family Burkholderiaceae; genus Burkholderia; species Burkholderia sp. DN3021. The sequence goes on from NZ_JBNCAB010000004.1 coordinate 21,158, forward strand.
TGTCAGGTTTGTCAGGCCGCACCGCCCCGCCGGCGCGGCCGTCACCATCCCGCTTACGCGACGGCCTTCACCGCCGCCTGCCCGCCAAAGAACGTCGCCTGCGCCGCTTCGTCCGCCCGCGCATACGCGCGGTTGACGCCGCTGATCACCGCGCGAATCGACGCGGTCGTCAGGTTCGCATCGATGCCCACACCGAACGCGCTGCCGCGCACGCCCGAACCGGCCAGTTCCGCGATCGCGATCGCCTTCGCATCGGCGCCCTGCGACAGCGCGCGTTCCTCGTAGTGCTGGATTCGCAGCGGCGTGCGCAACGCATGCATCAGCGCGTCGAGCGGGCCGTTGCCTTCACCGCGCAGCACGCGGCGCTCACCGTGCACGTCGGCGGTCAGCACGATCGTCTCGCGGCCGTCGCGCTCCGACAGTTCATGGCCGACATAGCGCAGCGGCGCGTCGCCCTCCACGTATTCCTGCTGGAACAGCGACCAGATCTGCGCGCTCGTCACCTCGTGCCCGCTGTCGTCGGTCAGGCGCTGCACGGCCGCGCTGAAGTCGACCTGCAGGCGACGCGGCAGCGCGACGCCATAACCCTGTTCGAGCAGGTACGCGATGCCGCCCTTGCCCGACTGGCTGTTCACGCGAATGATCGAATCGTACGTGCGGCCGAGATCGCTCGGATCGATCGGCAGATACGGCATTTCCCACACGGCATCGGCGCGCTGCACCGCGAAGCCCTTCTTGATCGCATCCTGGTGCGACCCGGAGAATGCGGTGAACACGAGGTCGCCGACGTACGGATGACGCGGATGGATCGGCAACTGCGTGCATTCCTCGGCGGTGCGCGCGACTTCGTTGATCTGCGAGAAATCGAGGCCCGGATCGACGCCCTGCGTGTACAGGTTCAGCGCGAGCGTCACGAGATCGACGTTGCCGGTACGCTCGCCGTTGCCGAACAGGCAGCCCTCGATCCGGTCGGCACCGGCCATCACCGCGAGCTCGGCCGCCGCGACCGCGGTGCCGCGGTCGTTGTGCGGATGCACGGACAGGATCAGCGCGTCGCGACGCGCGAGGTTGCGGTGCATCCATTCGATCTGGTCCGCATAGAAGTTCGGCGTGCCGACCTCGACAGTCGCCGGCAGGTTCACGATCGCCTTGTGCTCGGGCGTCGGCTGCCATACGTCGAACACGGCGTCGCAGACTTCCTTCGCGAAGTCGAGCTCGGTCGCCGTAAACGTTTCCGGGCTGTACTGCAGCGTGAACTGCGTGTCGGTCGCTGCATCGGCGCAGCGCTTGATCGTGCGCGCCGCATTCACCGCGAGCTGCTTCACGCCGTCGCGGTCGAGGCCGAACACGATCTTGCGGAATTCCGGCGCGGTCGCGTTGTACAGGTGCACGATCGCGCGCTTCGCGCCGCGCAGCGATTCGAAGGTGCGCTCGATCAGATCGTCGCGCGCCTGCGTCAGCACCTCGATCGTCACGTCGTCGGGAATGTGGCCGCCTTCGACCAGTTCGCGCACGAAGTTGAAGTCGGTCTCGGACGCCGACGGGAACGCCACCTCGATCTCCTTGAAACCGATCGCGACGAGCGTCTTGAACATCCGCATCTTGCGCGCCGCGTCCATCGGCTCGAACAGCGCCTGGTTGCCGTCGCGCAGGTCGGTGCTCATCCAGATCGGCGCGTGCGTGATGGTGCGCGACGGCCACGTGCGGTTCGGCAGGTTGACGGGCGTGAACGGCCGGTACTTCGTTGCAGGGTTCTTCAGCATCATGATGTTCGGTCCTCGGTCGGTTTGTCAGGAAACCGCGGCGCGGCGGCCTTCAGCAGCGGAGGCCGGCTGCGCACGCAGCGATCAAAGCGGTAAAAAAGCGGCACAACGGCAAAGCGGTACGGCGAACGACAGCCTTGACGATTGGGCGACCGGGGACGGAGCGGAGCGATACGGAGAAAAGACGAACTCAGGCGCCGGTCGACAACCGGGGCCAGGTCGGTGATACGGGGGAAATCTGGCGCTTCAGGAAAGAAGCAGATGGAAAGCGCGCAGCCGCAGACCCAGCCCGGAACAACGGGCTAGTAGTCGTAGCGAGAAGAGGGGCTGGGGGGCTTGCATGGCCGGAATCAGATCACAGGGTGGAGGGAGCTGTCAACGGGGCGCGCGTGCATCGCATGGCCACGCCGCCTGCAAAATCAGTCCCGTCCGATAGGCGGCGGCCTCGTCCGTCGATATGCTTCATGGGTGCGGCGCCGGTGAGGCCCTATTCATGTTCGGAGTGAGTCGGTCCATCCTCTTCGCCGGTCGCCGCGCACCCTTCTCTTGCGATCGGGCTTCGGCGTGGGCGTTCGGTGGTGGCCGGTGGGCGCGGCCACGACAGAGATGCTGATGTTGAAACGAACGCTGCCAGATGCGAACACCGAGCGCTCGCCCCGAAGCCCGATTGCACCGCAGCCGATCCGCCTGTACCGCGCACTATTCAGAAAAACGACACGCGCGCCGGCATAGTTTCCGGAATATATAAAAACATCCTCGATTAAACATGTTTCATTAAATCGATTCACCTTGGTTTTCGACTTACTGAACAATTCCCATTCTCATCTGAATATTTTCTTATTTATTTTTCGACATGCTTGTCGAACCGCGTTTCAAACGGCAAACGTTTGCGAGACGCGGGGAGACGCCTTACTTACTGATCTTCAGGAGGAAAGCATGGCCGATTCTCAAACGTCATCCAATCGCGCCGGCGAATTTTCGATTCCGCCGAATACCGATTTCCGCGCGATTTTCTTCGCGAATGCCGCCGAACAGCAGCACATCAAGCTGTTTATCGGCGACAGCAAGGAACCCGCCGCTTATCACAAGCTGACCACGCGCGACGGCCCGCGCGAAACCACGCTGAATTCCGGCAACGGCAAGATCCGCTTCGAGGTGTCGGTAAACGGCAAGCCGTCGGCCACCGACGCACGCCTCGCGCCGATCAATGGCAAGAAATCGGACGGCTCGCCGTTCACGGTCAACTTCGGGATCGTCGTGTCGGAAGACGGCCACGACAGCGACTACAACGACGGCATCGTCGTGCTGCAATGGCCGATCGGCTGATCGGCCGCCCGCCGATTGACCGATGACCGATGACCGATGACCGCCGGGCCGCCTGCAAGGAGGCCCGGCGGTTCCGCATCGAAAACGCGAAGCCACTCAATCCAAACCCGTTTCGCCTTCAGGAGACCGCCATGCCCATCATTTCGGCATCGATCAACAGCGCGCCCGTCGTCACGTCCGAGACTTACGTCGACATTCCGGGCCTGCATATCGACCTTGCGAAAGAGCAGGCAAACATTCGCGACGGCAAGCTGCTCGTCACGCTCAACGTGCCGACGCCGTACGCGACCGGCAACAACTTCCCCGGCATCTATTTCGCGATCGCGACCGATAAGGGCGTCGTCGCGGACGGCTGCTTCACCTATTCGTCCAAAGTGCCCGAAAGCACCGGGCGCATGCCGTTCACGCTCGTCGCGACGATCGACGTCGGCAGCGGCGTGACGTTCGTGAAAGGCCAGTGGAAAAGCGTGCGCGGCAGCGCGATGCATATCGACTCGTACGCGAGCATTTCCGCAATCGGTAACGCCGTCGCGCAATCGTCGTCGCAATCCGGCGGGAATCAGGGCGCCGAAACCGGTAGCGGAACCGGCGGCGCCGGCAACATCGGCGGCGGCGGCGAACGCGACGGCACGTTCAATCTCCCGGCCAACATCAAGTTCGGCGTCACCGCGCTCACCAACGCGTCGAACGACCAGACGATCGACATCTACATCGACGACAACCCGAAGCCGGCCGCCACGTTCAAGGGCGCGGGCGTGCAAGACCAGAACCTCGGCACGAAGGTACTCGACTCCGGCAAGGGCCGCGTGCGCGTGATCGTGACGGTGAACGGCAAGCCGTCGCGGCTCGGCTCGCGACAGGTCGACATCTTCAAGAAGTCGTTTTTCGGGATCGTCGGGTCGGAAGACGGCGCGGACGACGACTACAACGACGGCATCGTGTTCCTGAACTGGCCGCTGGGCTGATCGACGGACGTCAATAACAGGGACGCACGGCGCGGCATGGATTGCGCGCCGCTTTCGGTATCGCAATGGCGACAGGGGCCAACCACGCATTGCGAATCATTCGGGCAGTCACGACTGACCCACGCTTTGCTCCGCGCGCGACACGGCGAAACCGATTCGTCGGCCGCGCGACGCGAGACCTTCCATTACGACGAGGACGACATGCCACAACCGTTTACCCATGACGATCTGTACGCGCTGCTGCAACTCGCCGGCAACGACGCGACTGCCGCGCAATCCGGCGGCGATCAGGCGGTGCTCGACCGGATGCGTCAGTTCATGAACGCGCAGCTCGTGGAGAAGCTGCCGCAATACGACGTGTTCGTCGACCTCTCCACCGTGCCGTACAGCTTCGACATCAGCAACTGGCAGAACAAGGTCAAGACCGATGCCACGGGGCAGGTGGTCGCCTGCACGGTGACGTGGGCCGGTGCACCCGGCGTGCTGCCGGGCGCTGCCGCGAAGTTCGGCATCGGTGCGGTGGTCACGTACTTCGCGAAAGCGACTGCGCAACCGCAACCCGCGCAGCCCGACCCCGCGACGAATGCCGGCGGCGAACGCGACGGCATCTTCAACCTGCCGCCGAACATCGCGTTCGGCGTGACGGCGCTCGTCAACTCTTCCGCACAGCAGACGATCGAGGTGTTCGTCGACGACAACCCGAAACCGGCCGCGACGTTCCAGGGCGCCGGCACGCAGGACGCGAACCTGAACACGCAGATCGTGAACTCCGGCAAGGGGAAGGTGCGGGTGGTCGTGACGGCGAACGGCAAGCCGTCGAAGATCGGCTCGCGGCAGGTCGACATCTTCAAGAAGACCTACTTCGGGCTGGTCGGATCGGAGGACGGTACGGACGGCGACTATAACGACGGGATTGCGATCCTGAACTGGCCGATCGGTTAAGCAGCAGAATCCTGCCGACCATCGCCACGCCGCCCGGCGTGGCGATTTGCTTGAGCGCGCCCGCCAGGCCAAGCCGCGTGTCGCAAGAACGATCAAATGCCCCCGCCATCGATACCATATAGTCCGCCCGACACCTTCATTGGCACACCATGAACCCGGTTGGAAAAGCGCTCTGGTTTATCGAAACCGAACTGGACAGGGAACTGACACTCGACAGGATTTCCGCCGATTGCGACATGACGCGCTTCGGTTTTTCGCGCCTGTTCTCGATGAATACCGGCTGGCCGGTGATGCGCTATGTCCGGTCGAGGCGGCTGACGCGTGCGGCGCGGGCATTGGCGCAAGGCGCGCCGGACATCCTTCACGTGGCACTCGATGCCGGATATGGCTCCCATGAGGCGTTTACGCGCGCCTTCCGCGATCTTTTCGGCGTCACGCCGGAAGACGTGCGGGCACGGCGCACTCTCGACGGGTTGTCTCTTGTGGAGCCGCTTCGCATGAAAGAGCTGAAAATCATCGCCGTTACGCCATCGCGCTTCGAAGCCCCCGAAAGGCAGTTGATCGCGGGCATGAGCAGCCGGTATACCTTTGAAACCAATGAAGGGATTCCGGCGCTCTGGCAAGCCTTCATCCCGTATATCGGCAACATCCCCGGCCAGGTCGGCGGCGTAACGTATGGCGTGTGCTGCAACCCGGATGCGGATGGCAGCTTCGAATACATTGCGGGCGTGGAGGTCAAGAGTCGCGACCGGTTGCCCGCGCCATTTCGTTGCGTCGAACTCGAACCGCAACGTTATGCGGTCTTCGAACACAGCGGGCATATCTCCACGCTTCACCAGACCTTCTACAGCATCTGGAACGGCTGGCTGCCGACGTCGGGGTTCAACGCGGTGGACGCGCCCGAGTTCGAACGCTACAGCGAGGACTACGATCCGGTGACGGGCACCGGCGTGCTCGAAATCTGGTTGCCTGTAGAAAAATCCGCGTGAGTTGGCTGTCTGCGCCGATCTGCCCGGCCGCTTGAACGCCGGCGCGCACGTCGATGCGCGCCGGCAACGATGCCGGCCGGCGTGGCCGACGTCCGGTCAACGGTCAACGGTCCACGATCAGCGGTCAGCCGGCATGCGATGCGGCAGGCGTCGACATCGCGACAGGCTGCGACCACGTGGCCGAGGCCAGACGCGTGCGCGCATCGAGGGCTACGCGGTTGAACGCGACACGCCGCTCGCCATTCAGCTTCGCCGCTTTGGCTGCCTGCACGAGCGCGACCGGATCGACGAGACGGTCATGCCGCCGGACCTCGAAATGCAGATGCGGGCCGGTCGCGGTCCCCGTACTGCCGACGGCGCCGACACGCTGGCCGCGCTCGACGCGCGTGCCGGTTCGCAGCGTCGGCTCGAACGCCGACAGGTGCGCGTAGTACGACGCATAGCCGCCGTCGTGACGAATCACCACGTACTTGCCGTAGCCGCGCGGCTCGGTGCCGATGAACGACACGACGCCGTTCTCCGACGCATGGACGGCACGGCCCGTCGGCGCAGCCAGATCGACGCCGGAATGCACGTGGCGCGCGCCGGTCACCGGATGCACGCGCGCGCCGAACTGCGAGCTGATCCGCGTCGCGGCGACCGGCATCGCGAAATGCGCACCGGCGAGCGGCACGCCGTCGAGGTCGTAATACGCGCCCGGCGAGCCTGCGTCGGGCGCAAACCACACGCCCGCCACCTGCTGGCCGCGAAAGCGCACGTCGAGCGCCGTCACGCGCACGCCGCCCGGCAGCGTCGCGTCGTCGTCCGGTTCGAATGCCACGCGGAAGGTGTCGCCGATCGCGCCGTGCTGCTTCGGGTCGATGCGCCCGGCCAGCAAACGGACGACCTGCGCCGCGACGCCGGCAGGCAGTTCGGCGCGCGCCAGCGACGCCCGCAGGCTGCCGGTAATCGCACCGGCGCGCGTGCCGCGATCCGGCGTTGCGAGCATGAACGGCTCGGCCGACGCCAGATCGACGGAGCCCCGCTCGAATGCCGGCTGCGCGCCCATCGACGGCAACGGCGATGCAATGCCGTAGGCGAACCGCGTCGCGTAGCCACGTTCGATCGCACCGCGCGCCGCATCGCAGAGCACGCGGTAGGCCACGCATGCGCCGAAGCGGGCAACGGAATCGTCGCGATCGGCACCCGTCGGCAGGTTCGACGCATGCGATGCGTACGCGACGTCGAGCGGCGCCGCCGACGATGCACGCAAGCCGCCCCACATCGTCCGGGCGGAACTGAAAAAAGGCACGTCGACAAGGTCTGCCGTTTCCGCCGTCACGGGCGTAAACGGCGCGGCGCCGTGAAACGCCTGTGCTGCCGCACCGTGTGCGCCGGCGACGCAGGTCGCCGCGACGAAACCGTACAGCAGCACACGGCGAATCGGGAAACAGCGAACGCCGCGTCGGGCGGGTTGACCTTGTTCGCGTGCGAGACGGAAACGCTGGTTCAACCGCATGACGTCGTCACTCGCTATCAATGAAAAATCGGGAAAGGACCGGGTATCGCGGACGAACGATCGTCGCGATCCGGCAACTTGAAACCGAGTGTATCGGCGTGCTTGAAACCGCTGAATAGGACTAGTCCTATTTTATGGAACAGTCGATTAGTACTAGAACGAAATCGCGATTTCGCCGTCCGACGACAGGGCAATTCGACCTCATGCATTCGCGCGAAACATCGCGTGCCGTGTACAGTCGAGGGCTGCCCGCGCGATCGCAAGCCTTTCCGACCGAGACGGAAGCGCTGCGCGTCGCGCCATGTGTCTTCAAACCGGAATCCCGTCATGTTTCTCGATCATCTTCATCCGGAACGCTGGACGTTCCTGTGGAACGCGCTGTCCACCCTTTCCATCAAGCTGTCCGCCGGCCTTGCGCTGCTCGTCGCGGGCTGGTGGCTGTCGAAACGCGTCGGCAACTGGCTGAACCGGCTGCTCTCGAACAAGGAGCGCGTCGACGACACGCTGCGGCCGATTCTCTGCGACGTCGCCGTGTGGGGTATCCGCATCGTCGCGATCGTCGGCGCGCTGTCGCAGCTCGGCGTCGAAACCGCGAGCATCGTCGCGGTGCTCGGCGCGGCCGGCCTCGCGATCGCACTCGCGCTGCAGGGCACGATGCAGAACATCGCGGCCGGCATCATGCTTCTGCTGCTGCGGCCGTTCAAGGTCGGCGACTATATCGACGGCGGCACGGGCGTCGCGGGCACCGTCGACGAGGTCGGGCTGTTCATGACGCGGCTGACGAAGCCGGACGGCATCTGCGAATTCGTGCCGAACAGCGCGCTGTGGGGCAGCTCGATCCGCAACTACACGCGCAATCCGACGCGCCGCCTCGATCTCGAAGTCGAAGTGTCCGTGCATGACGATATCGATCGCGCGCTCGACGCGCTGCGCGCACTGGCCGAAGCCGATCCCGACGTGCTGCAGGATCCCGCGCCGGACGTGATGGTGATGCGCTTCGACGACAGCACGGCCGTCGCGAACATGCGCGTGTGGACGCATACCGACAACTTCTGGGCGATGCGCTGGCGCCTCGCGCGCCAGGTGCGCAAGGCGCTCGCCGATGCGGACTGCACGCTGCCGATCCGCACGCGCGAGCTGCACATCGTGCACGACGCGGAACGTCGCGCGGAAAGCGTGCGCGTACGGGCATAACGTGTAACGACATCGGGGCGCGCAACCGCGCGTGACGCGCGGCGCACCCCGGCTTCGTCGTCACATCTTCACGATATCGAGCAGCGTCTTCTTGCCGCTCTTGTATGTAAACACCGAGATCGCGCCATGCTTCAGGTCGCCCTGCGGCGCGCGCTCACGCGCGCCCTTCGAAACCCAGCAGCACGTTCACCGCGTTGATGCCGATCTCGTCGTCGCGGCCGATCTCGACGCGTATGCGGAATTCGTCGAGCGCGTGCTGAGGAAGCAAGGCGGCGTGTCGTCGATCCAGTCGAGCCTCGCGTTGCGCGAAGTGAAGTTCTCGTCGCGCGTGCCGGTGCCGGACGCATGAACGGTGCGATGAACATGCAGGCCGTCATTCCGTTCCCTCAAACCCATCCCATGGAGCACGACCCCATGCAACGTTTCGTCCCCTCCGCCTCCCTTGCCGCCGCGATCGCGTTCGCATTGAGCGCCTGTGCGGCGCAATCCACCGCGCCTGCCAATGCGTCGGCGCCGATCGACGCTTCCGCGCCGGCCGCGCCGCCAATGGTCGGCGGCGATCGCGATGCGCACGGCTGCATCGGCTCGGCCGGCTACGCATGGTGCGAACAGACGCAGCAATGCGAACGCCCGTGGGAACTCGCGAAGCAAAAGGGCTTCGCGAATTCGGCGCTGTCGTACGAGCAATTCTGCAGGAACAATTCGGCGAAGTGAGCGGATCGCGGCGCGCCAATCGCGAGCGCCGCACCGTCAAATTCCCGCCGGTTTTCCGGCGCGGCACACCCCGATTCCGGAAACCCGGACACGCGAAAAACCCCACAAAAACAAGGACATTTTTCGCGTGCGACACGTTGTCCGAGTTCGGTTATATTACGCGCCCCTTGCCACCCCGCCACCGCCACACGCGTCGCGCGCGGCCTCCTTCCACGCAGCCTGAAGCGTCGTCCGCACAGGCTTGCCGCAGGGGCCCGGGCGCGTTGCGCGCCACCGCGACGCAGGTGATTGCCCGCCCGCAAGAAGCCGATCCGAAGGTGTCCTTCTCAACGGTTTCGCGTGCGCAAATGCAACGACGAGCAGCGTCGATCCGGAATTCCGGAATCGCGATCCGGATCTCCGGATGCGCGTATCGGCCGCGATCGAAACGCGCGTCGGGCGGCATGGCAAACCGATGCATCCAAGTTGAAGAAGGGATCTGCTGTGATCAAAACGTTACGGGTAATACTGTCGGCGCTCGCGCTATGCGTCGCCGCGTCGTCCGCGCACGCGGCCGATACGAAGAAGGTCGACGTCCTGCTGGTGGGCGGCGGCATCATGAGCTCGACGCTCGGCGTCTGGCTGCACGAGCTTCAGCCTGACTGGTCGATGACGATGGTCGAACGCCTCGACGGCGTCGCGCTGGAAAGTTCGAACGGCTGGAACAACGCGGGCACCGGCCACTCGGCGCTCGCCGAACTCAACTACACGCCGGAAAAGGCGGACGGCAAGGTCGACATCTCGAAGGCCGTCGAGATCAACGAGTCGTTCCAGATCTCGCGCCAGTTCTGGGCGTGGCAGGTCAAGCAGGGCGTGCTGAAGAACCCGCATTCGTTCATCAACTCGACGCCGCACATGAGCTTCGTGTGGGGCGACGACAACGTCCGCTTCCTGAAGAAGCGCTACGAAGCGCTGCAGGCGAGCCCGCTGTTCCGCGGCATGCAGTATTCGGAAGACTACGACCAGATCAAGCAGTGGGTGCCGCTGATGATGGAAGGCCGCGACCGCAAGCAGAAGGTTGCCGCGACGTGGACGCCGATCGGCACCGACGTGAACTTCGGCGAGATCACGCGCCAGTTCGTCGGCTACCTGAAGACGCAGCCGAACTTCACGTTGTCGCTGTCGAGCGAAGTGCGCGAGATCACGCGCAACGCCGACGGCACGTGGCACGTGTCGTGGGTCAAGCTGCATTCGGATGAACCGCCGCAATCCGTCGACGCGAAGTTCGTGTTCATCGGCGCGGGCGGCGGCGCGCTGCACCTGCTGCAGGCGTCGGGCATCCCCGAGGCGAAGGACTACGGCGCGTTCCCGGTCGGCGGCTCGTTCCTCGTGACCGACAACCCCGACGTCGTGAAGCAGCACCTCGCGAAGGCTTACGGCAAGGCGTCGGTCGGCTCGCCGCCGATGTCGGTGCCGCACCTCGACACGCGGATCATCGACGGCAAGAAGATCATCCTGTTCGGGCCGTTCGCGACGTTCTCGACCAAGTTCCTGAAGAACGGCTCGTATTTCGACCTGCTCACGAGCACCAACACGCACAACGTCGCGCCGATGATGCGCGTGGGCGTCGACGAATTCCCGCTGGTCCAGTACCTCGCCGGCCAGTTGATGCTGTCCGACGACGACCGCTACAACGCGCTGAAGGAATACTTCCCGAACGCGAAGAAGGAAGACTGGCGCCTGTGGCAGGCCGGCCAGCGTGTGCAGATCATCAAGCGCGACCCGGTGAAGGGAGGCGTGCTGAAGCTCGGCACCGAGATCGTCAGCTCGCAGGACGGTAGCATCGCGGGCCTGCTCGGCGCGTCGCCGGGCGCGTCGACGGCCGCGCCGATCATGCTGAACCTGATGAAGAAGGTGTTCAAGGACAAGGTCGCGACGCCCGAGTGGCAGCAGAAGATCCGCCAGATCGTGCCGAGCTACGGCACCAAGCTGAACGACAGCCCGGCGAAGGTCGTCGAGGAATGGACCTACACGAGCGACGTGCTGCAGCTCGCGCCGCCGCCGAAGATCGACGTCAACGTGCCGTCGCAGGCGACGGGCACCGCACCGGCCCGCCCGGCGAAGGCGTCGGCCGACATGGCGCTGTAAGCAGCGAACGCCGCCGCGCCGCACGACACGGCCGCCCTCCGGGGCGGCCGTTTTTCATGGCGCGCACGGGCGGCGTCGCCAGCTTCCGCTAGAATTGCGGCACGCGCGACCCCGTCGCCGCCCGATCCATCATCCGCATCGACGCAGTCCAAGCGACCGCCGGTGCGGCCCGCGCCCGAGCCGCGCGAGCGCCGCACACCGTTGCTGCGCCCGCCCGGGCGCGCCACCAACCGAATTCAGCTGGAGAAAGACCGTGTTTACCTGCAGAAACCAGAGCTGCGGCACGCAGTGGGAAACGTCCGACGTCGTCATCAAGGACGAGGGCCAGGGGCTGCTGTTCCGCTGCCCGCTGTGCGGCGCGCGCAACTATCTCGAGCGCTTCGAAGCCGACGACGGCACGATCGTCTACGAACAGATGGAAGGCCGCCCTTACCTCGGAGACCTGGAATGACCCAACCGACCGCAGCGCCCTTCAGCGCGCTGCCGCTGACGCCCGCCACGCTCGCCAACCTCGCGCAGCTCGGTTATGTCGACATGACGCCGATCCAGGCTGCGAGCCTGCCGATCGCGCTGGCCGGCCAGGACCTGATCGCGCAGGCGAAGACGGGCAGCGGCAAGACCGCCGCATTTTCGCTCGCGCTGCTGTCGCGCCTCGACGCGCGCCGCTTCGACGTGCAGGCGATGATCCTGTGCCCGACGCGCGAACTCGCCGATCAAGTCGCGCAGGAAGTGCGCCGCCTCGCGCGCGCCGAGGAAAACGTGAAGGTGCTGACGCTGTGCGGCGGCACGCCGATGCGCCCGCAGGCGCAGAGCCTCGAGCACGGCGCGCACATCGTCGTCGGCACGCCGGGCCGCATCATGGATCACCTCGATCGCGGCAACCTGAAGCTCGATGCACTGAACACGCTCGTGCTCGACGAAGCCGACCGGATGCTCGACATGGGCTTCTTCGACGACATCGCGAAGGTCGCGCGGATGTGCCCGCCGACGCGCCAGACGCTGCTGTTCTCCGCGACCTATCCGGACGGCATCGTGAAGCTGAGCCAGCAGTTCCTGCGCAATCCGAAGGAAGTGAAGCTCGAGGAGCGTCACGACAACAGCAAGATCCGCCAGCGCTTCTATGAAGTGACCGAGAACGAGCGGCTCCACGCGGTCGGCCAGTTGCTGAACCACTACCGCCCCGTGAGCACGATCGCGTTCTGCAATACGAAGCAGCAGTGCCGCGACCTGCTCGACGTGCTGCATGCGCAGGGCTTCCACGCGCTCGCGCTGCACGGCGAGCTCGACCAGCGCGAGCGCGACCAGGTGCTGATCCAGTTCGCGAACCGCAGCTGCTCGGTGTTGGTAGCAACCGACGTCGCCGCGCGCGGGCTCGACATCGCGCAGCTCGAAGCGGTGATCAACGTCGACGTGACGCCCGACCCGGAAGTGCACGTGCACCGCATCGGCCGCACGGGCCGCGCCGATCAGGACGGCTGGGCGCTGAGCCTCGCGAGCATGGACGAGATGGGCCGCGTCGGCGCGATCGAGCAGGCGCAGAAGCGCGACGTCGAATGGCATCCGCTCGCCGAGCTGAAGCCGGCCGGCGACGATACGCTGCTGCCGCCGATGGAAACGCTGCAGATCCTCGGCGGACGCAAGGACAAGATCCGCCCGGGCGACGTGCTCGGCGCACTGACCGGCGATGCAGGGTTCGACGGCAAGCAGATCGGCAAGATCAACGTGACCGAGTTCTCCACCTATGTCGCGATCGAGCGCGGCGTCGCGCACGACGCGCTGCGCAAGCTCAATGCGGGGAAGATCAAGGGCAAGCGGGTCAAGGTCCGGTTGATGGACGAGGAGTGACGGGAAGCGGCGCGGACGGTCGCACCGTTTCGCGCCGCCCGGCACTTGCCCGCATCTCACGCCAGTTCCGGATACCCGTGCGCGGCGGCCTCCCGCGCAAACCGCGCAATCGTGTCGTAGTCGTCCGGCGACAGCCGTTCGAATCCCTTCAGTCTCAGCATGCGCGAGCGTTGCGCATCGGCCGCGACCGCGCGATCGAGCGCATCCTGCAATGCGGCGACCTGCCTTTCCTCCAGGGCCCGCGAGGCGATAAACGGCAACCCCGGCGCGGATGCCGTCGTGCCGATGATCCGGATCTCCTTCAGCAATTCGGGCAGCGCGTCGCGCACATACGCGAACGTTACGCAGTCGATCGCCGCACAATCGGCTTCGCCTGACGCCAGCGCACGCAACACGTTCAGGTGCGAGCCGAACGGCGTGACCGACCCGAAGAATCTTCCGTCGTGCGCATGCGGCGCGACCGCGTGCCGAAACGCGTTCATTCCGCTGTGCGAATCCCCCCCATTGAATGCGGCCCGCAGCCCGCGACAGCCGGCGAGCGTGGTCGCGCCGCCCGCGTGCGCGCGGGCCGACACGACCAGCACGCTGCGGTAGCGTGCCCGCTGGCAGCCGTCCGCGTCGAAAACCGGTGTCGCGATCAATCTCACGGTGTCGCGCAAGCCAAGCATCCGATACGGATAGCCGCAGGTCTGCGACAGCAGCAGATCGTCGCGTCGCCACAGCGCGTGCAGGTCGTCGAACGGTTCGTCGGGCAGCACGACAGCCGCCGGCCCGCCCGCGTCCGCGAACGCATCGAGCGCGTCGCGAAGCAGCGCGCGCCACAGCACGGCGTGGCGCGGCGTCACGTTGTACATCGGCAGTTCTGCGATCCATTGGCTCATGCGCGCATTCTACGCATCGGCGCACGCGCCGCGGAACCCGGTTCGATCGCACGAAAACGGGCACCGAACGCGCCGCGGCGGCCTGAAAGCTTATCGGCCGCGCGACGATAAGCAAATGCGAATCGATTGGTTGGCCGTGCCGCGCCATCCCGGTAACGTCCCGATGCCTGCTCCCGCATCGCCGCCGCGCGCATGCCGGGCAAGCCGACCGTGAGCATCCGGGCCGGCTCCGCGCCGCCCGTTCCATCCCGCATCAGCACCATGGCCGAATACTTCGACGTCGACCACGCGCGCGCGATCGCCGCGCTCGACGCCCGCTTCACCGCCCGCACCGAATGGCCGACCTGGCTGCTGATCGTCGCGATCTACGGCGGCTGGCTCGCCGTGCTGCTGCTCGTGCGCGCGCGGCACCTGTCGCTCGCCGCCGCGACGCCGCCGCTGATCCTGCTCGGCGCGTGGCACCTGTCGCTGCAGCATGAGCTGCTGCACGGCCATCCGACACGTTCCGCCTTCGTGAACAAGCTGCTTGGCTATCCGCCGCTGACGGTCTGGTATCCGTACGCGCTGTATCGCGACACGCACCTCGACCACCATCGCGACGAAGACCTGACCGTGCCGGGCGTCGATCCCGAAACGAACTACGTATCGCGCGAACGCTGGGCGCGGCTGCCGCGCTGGCGTCGCGCGCTGACGGTCGCACGCACGACCTTCGCCGGGCGGATCGCCGCCGGGCCGCCGCTCGCCATCGCCGCGACATTCGCCGATGCGTTCGTCGCGTTCCGGCGCGGCGACTTCCGCTACCTGCCGATGTGGGCGACGCACGCTGCATGCGTGGTCGCGCTGCTCGCGTGGCTGCAATGGGCGATCGGCGTGCCGTGGTGGTACTACCTGCTGGCGGTCACGTGGCCCGCGCTGTCGCTCGCGATGATCCGCTCGCTGTACGAGCACCGCGCCGCGCGGCATCCGAAGGCGCGCATCGCGATCAACGAAGCCGGCTTCGCGATGCGGCTGCTGTACCTGAACAACAACTATCACCTCGTCCATCACGACCTGCCGAAGCTGCCGTGGTACGACCTGCCGCGCGCGTACCGGATGCGGCGCGACGCGTATGCGGAAAAATGCGGCGGCTTCGTGATCCGCGGCGGGTATCGCGAGCTGCTGGCGCGCCATGCGTGGACGCCGACCGATGCGCCCGTGCATCCGTTCGATCAGGGCACCGCGTCGCTGTCGACGGGTGGCGGGGTGAAGGTGGCGGTGGTCGACAAGGTGCTGCAGATCAGTACGTGACGTTCGACGGCGCCGCGCTTCGTCGTGAATTCGTCGTGAAGTCGCCCGATTCGACGATGCACGCGCAAGGCCGCACGGCATGCCGGTCCGCTCGTTCCTGCGCGGATTTCTTACGAAATGCCGACAAAACAGAGACTCGTCGGCGAATTGCCAGTCGCGTCGGCGATGCGCAGAATGGCGGGTCATCCGGGGTTCCCGTCACAAGCCGATCGCCCCGGCTCTGCCCGTGGCCGGGCACCTCGCTCTCCGACGACGATGCAACCGAACACCCCGCCCGGCGCGATCCGCGCGATCGGCAACGACTGGTCCGTTTCCGCGATCACCGCCGGCTTTCTCGCGGTGCTGATTTCCTACGCGGGCCCGCTCGCGATCTTCTTCCAGGCCGCGCAGGCGGCTCACGCGCCGAACGCGATGGTGTCGTCGTGGGTCTGGGCGATCTCGATCGGCGCGGGCGTATCGGGCCTGTTCGCGAGCTGGAAGCTGAAGGTGCCCGTCGTCACCGCGTGGTCGGCGCCCGGCACCGCGCTGCTCGTCGGCCTGTTTCCGCAACTGACGTTGAATCAGGCCGTCGGCGCGTACATCACGGCCGCGCTGATCATCCTGGCGATCGGCGTCACCGGCTATTTCGACCGGCTCGTGCGCCACATTCCGCGCGGCATCGCGTGCGGGATGATGGCCGGCATCCTGCTGCCGTTCGGCACGCATGCATTCGCCGCCGCATCGGAACAGCCTGCGCTCGCGTTCGGGATGATCGCGGCCTACGTGATCTTCAAGCGCCTGCTGCCGCGCTACAGCATCGTGCTCGTGCTGCTCACGGGCGCCGCGCTCGCGACGCTGCTCGGCATGACGCATCTCGGCAACGTGTGGCCGAGCGTCGCGCGGCCGATCTTCATCTCGCCCGAATGGACGCTCGGCACGACGCTCAGCCTCGCGCTGCCGCTCGTCGTCGTCAGCCTCACCGGCCAGTTCCTGCCGGGGATGACGATCCTGCGCGTGTCCGGCTATCACACGAGCGCGCGCCCGATCATCACGGCGACCAGCGTGATGTCGCTCGTCGTCGCGTGCTTCGGCGGGATCACGATCGTCGTCGCGGCGATCACCGCGGCGCTCTGCACGGGCAAGGACGCGCACGAGGATCTGGATCGGCGATACATCGCCGGGCTCGCGAACGGCGTGTTCTACCTGATCGGCGGGCTCTTCGCAGGCACGATCGTCACGGTGTTCTTCGCGTTGCCGAAGGCATTCGTCGCGATCCTCGCGGGGCTCGCGCTGATCGGTGCGATCGGCGCGAACGTGCACGGGATCTTCGAGGACGAGAACCACCGCGAAGCATCGGTGATCACGTTCCTCGCGACCGCATCGGGGATGACGTGGCTCGGGCTCGGCGCCGCGTTCTGGGGGATCGTGATCGGGTCGCTTTCGTATGTAGTACTGAACAAGGTGCGGCGCCCCGCGTGATACACGTTGCGACCGTCATGCATGCCGCTCGGCGCCGCTGCGATCATCGCGCGTGCTGGCGCACCAGTTGCGCGAGCGCGTCCGCCAGCGTCGTCGTGCCGTAAAGCCGCTCCGACACGCCGGCCTCGACGTCGATCTGCCCGGCGTTGTGCACGTCGTACAGATCGACGATCAGTTGTGCATGGCGTTCGCTGAGGCCCGCGCGCAGCAGCGTCTCGTTCCAGGTGTCGCGCGGCAGCTCGTGCGCGACGATCGCGCGGCCGGCCGCCGTGCCGAGCGTATCCGCGATCGCCGTCACGCTCACCCGCCGCGGCCCTTCGATGCTGACGATGCGCGGCCTGTTGCCGCCTTCGGGCGCATCGAGCAGCAGCCGCGCCGCGACGACGCCCACATCGGGCGCCCAGACCGTCGGAAATACCTTGGCCACCGGATGATGAAAGCTCGGCAGCACACCGGTACCGAGTGCGACCGGCAGGATCCGCGTCCAGTTCTGCAGATGCTCGGCCGAACGCAGCAGCGTCAGTTTCGTCGGGATCGTCTTGAGCCGTTCCTCGAAGTAATGAAAGAGGCGCGTGATGCCCGTATTGCCTTCGCGCTCCGCGCCGTAGTCCGACAGCGCGAGCAGCGCCGGCGGCGGGTTCGCGGCGAGCGCGGCGGTCGCGACGTCGATTGTCCGCTCCATCGTCGCGGCAGGATCGGGGTCGGCGACGGGCACCGGGCACAGAAGCTGCACGGCCTGCGCGCCGTCGATCGCCGACGCGACCGCGCGCGCGTCCGTCAGCGCCGCGATCGCCACATCGCAGCCGAGCTGCGCGAAACGCTCACGATGGCGTGCGTCGCGCAGCACCGCGCGCACGGGATGGCCTGCGTTGCGCAAGGTTGTTACGGTCGACAAACCAACGTTGCCTGATGCACCGAAAATCACGAACACGATCCGCTCCTGGGGGATGAAGGTGTGGTGATTGTCGGCATGCGCGGCCGGGGCGGCGCGCAGGGAAGGATGATTCGGACAGGAAAGGATGAGCGATTCAACTCGTGCCCGGCAACGTGCCGCACGTGCCATCAATCGCGAACTGGTACTGCTCTCCTGGCAGACCAGCCGTGACATCCTGCGGCGGCAGGCAGAGCAACGTTAGGGCCAAGGTTATCGAGCGACTGGCGCATGACATCAAGGCGGCCTTTCCCAATTTGAAGGGCTTCTCCCGCGCCAACCTGATACACATGCGCTCTTTCGCAGACGCCTGGCTGGACGTGGCAATTGTCCAACAGCCTGTTGGACAATTGCCCTGGGGCCATAACCCGTTTGGTTTGCAGTGAGTCGAACGTGACAGCCCGCATCCGTCACGGCGCCACCGCGTCGTTATGCCTCGCTCCCCCCGTCCTCACCACCATAAGCCAGCCGCAGCCCGCCCCGAGCCCCCGACCGCACGATCTCCGTCGGCGTCGCACCGAGCACGCGGTTCATCCAGTTCGCCATGTGGCTCTGATGCGCGAACCCCGCTTCGAGCGCGATCTGGCTGATGCTGAGCCGGCCTTCGAGCAGCAGCGACTTCGCGCGCTCGACCCGGCGCCGCACGACGTACTGGTGCACGGGCATCCCGAGCGTCTCGCGAAACAGCACCTTGAAATGCGGCACGCTGATCGACACGAGCGCCGCGAGTTCGGCAAGCGTCAGGCGCCGGTCGAGGTTCGCCTCGACATAGTCGATCACGCGCGCCGCCGCTTTCGGCGCAAGCGTGCGCCGGCGCTCGCGGAACGCCGGCTGGCTGTCGACCAGCCTCGTGACGAGCGCCGTGCACAGGCTTTCCGCATAAAGCGGATCCGACGCGTCTTCCGCTTCGAGCTCGGCGGCCATCGCCCACGCGATATGCTGCAGGCGCGGATCGCGCACCTGCAGCCGGCGGCGGATCTGCGCCTGCGACGGCTTCAATTCGAGGTGCTCGAAGGTGCGCTGCACGAACGTGTCGCCGAGCATGATGTGCAGGATCCGGCAGTCGGCGCTGTCGGTCCACTGGCCGGGCACGCCGGCCGGAATCACGTCGACGTCGCCATGCGCCTGGATGCGCGACACACGCTCGCCGTCGCACACGCAGTCCGCGCGAACGGGCCCGCCGATGTGCACGCCGATGCGGTGATGGTCGGCCGCCGGAATCCGGTACGTGCCGGCGCGAATGTCGAGCAACGCCGCGCCGAAGCCCCGCCAGCCGAGCCCGCGGCTGGAACGCAGGCTGACCGGCACACCGTTGTCCGGCGGCGCGGCAAGAATCGCATCGCTCATGGCCTGGCTCCACCAGATCGTGTATCGAACGCGCATTGTGACGCGTTTTCGGCCGGCGTGCCGGGCCTGCGGGGGCCGCACCCGGACGGACAGAAAAAGATCATCCGTTTCTGCTCAGGACGATCCTTGCGTGCGCGCCGGCCTGCGCCGCGACGCTTACGATCGCACCATCCGACACCTACGGAGACCGTCATGCCCCATTGCTGTCCGCAACGCGCCGCGCTCACCGCGCCATCGCCGTCCTCTGCCACCCGCCTTTCATCCGGCCCGCGCTCCCGCACCGCCATCGCCGCCTGGTGCCTGCGTATCGTCGGCTGGTATCGGCTCGAACGGCTGCTCGCGTCGATTCCCGACAGCAACGACGACTTCGGGCTCGTCTGACCGAGCGGCCGCCCGGCCGACGTCATCCACCTACTTGCGCCGCCGCTCGTGCGGCGCCACCGTCGCGCCGTCGATCACCGGCGCGCCCTGCTTGATCAGGAAGTCGCGAAACAGCCCCGTCACCTGCGAGATCCGCCGGTCGGCGAGCGTGACCACATACCATTCGCGCTCGATCGGGTTGCCGGGGAACGGCAGTTGCCCGAGCAGCCCCGTGCGCAGTTCGAGTGCACACGCGTGCAACGACAGGAACGCAATGCCGAGCCCCGCTTCGGCCATCTGCTTGATGGCCTCGTTGCTCGACAATTCGGACCCCACATGGAAGCGGTAGCCGGCCGTCTTGAACAGGCTCTCGACGGTCGAGCGCGTGCCCGCACCGCGTTCGCGCACGAGCAGGTGCGCGGATTCGAGATCCTTCAGCGCGACGCGCTTGCGCTGCATCAGCGGATGGCCGGGTGCCGCGACGAACACCATCGGATGCTTCGCGAACTCGACCGCGTGCGTGCGCAGCTCCTTCGGCGCGCTGCCCATCACCGCGAGATCGATTTCATGCGTCGCGAGCATGCGGATGATGTCGTCGCGGTTGCCGACCTTGAAATACGTCTTCACATGCGGGCGCGTCGCGGTGAATTTGACGAGCAGCGGCGGGATCAGGTACTCGGCCGTCGTGATCGCGCCGATCCGCAGCGTACCGCCGAGATCGCCCGTCAGCGCGGCCACTTCGTCGCCGGCCTCGCTCCACAGATGCAGGATCTCGCGCGCATAGCGCGACACGATCTCGCCGGCCGCGGTCAGCTGCACGCCGCGCCCCACCCGCTGCAGCAACGCGGCGCCCACGGCCTCCTCGAGCAGGCGAACCTGCAGCGACACGGCCGGCTGCGTCAGGTTCAGCTCCTCGGCCGCGCGCGATACGCTGCCGAGCCGCGCAATCATGTCCAGCGCCTTCAACTGCCGGAACGTCGCGGTCTTTCCTATAAGTGAATACATATGAGTCGCTTATAAACATTAAATTGTTCGACTGGGTTCGAAACTATATCGTCGGTTCTTGAGCAATGTCATCCGAATCGTCATCAGCGGGAGCCCAACATGGACAACATCACGCCCAACCTCGCAACGGACCGCGCGCCGCGCATGCCGCGCATCGTGATCGTCGGCGGCGGCGCCGGCGGCCTGCAGCTCGCCACGCGTCTCGGCGATACGGTCGGACGCCGCGGGCAAGCCGAAGTCGTGCTCGTCGACCGCTATCCGACGCACTTCTGGAAGCCGCTGCTGCACGAAGCCGCATCGGGCCATCGCGACCCGGCATCCCACACGATCGAATACGCGGCGCAGGCCAAGCGCCACGGCTTCCGCTTCGTGCAGGGCGCGCTGCAGCAGGTCGACCGCGCGGCACGCACGGCGACGATCGCGGCCGTGCACGATGCGGACAGCACGGAAATCCTGCCGCAGCGCGAGCTCGGTTATGACGATCTCGTGCTGGCGGTCGGCAGCGTGACGAACTTCTTCAACGTGCCGGGCGCCGCACGCCATGCGCTGCCGCTCGAAAACCTCGACCAGGCCGAAGATTTCCGCCGCAAGTTTCTCGCGGCCTGCACGAAGGCGAATCATCAGGCCGAGCAGCATCCGGCGAAGCACGCGGCGCCGATCTGCATCAACGTGATCGGTGCGGGCGCGACGGGCGTCGAGCTGGCCGCCGCGCTGCGGCACGCGATCCAGCAACTGACGACGTACCGCTTCAAGGCGCTGGTGTCCGCGCGCGACGTGCACATCCGGCTGATCGAAGGCGGCCCGCGCATCCTGCCGGTGCTCGACGCGCGGCTGTCCGCGAAGATGCACGCGCAGCTTCGCGCGCTGAACGTCGACGTGCTGACCGATACGCGCGTGGCGGAAGTAAGCGCCGATGCCGTGACGACCGCGACGGGCGAACGGCTCGCGAGCGACATCACGATCTGGGCGGCTGGCGTCGCGGGCCCCACGATCCTGCGGGAGATCGGCGACATCGCGCTCAATCGTTCGAACCAGGTGATCGTGACCGACACGCTGCAGACGCCGGACGATCCGCACGTGTATGCGTTCGGCGATTGCGCCGCGTGCCCGTCGGCCGGCGCGCGCGGCTTCCTGCCGCCGCGCGCACAGGTCGCGCACCAGCAGGCCGTGTATCTGGTCCACGCATTCGCGCGGCGCGTCGCCGGCAAGCCGGTGGCCGGCTTCACGTTCCGCGACGCGGGCACCGTCGTGTCGCTCGGGCACGCCGGCGCCGTGTACCAGGCCGACCTCGGCGTGCGCTCGCGTTCGCTGATCGTCGACGGGCTCGCTGCGATCGGCCTGTACAAGTTCCTGTACCGCAAGCACCTGTTCAGCGTGTACGGCGCGAAGCGCGCGCTGTTCCAGTCGCTGAGCCACTGGCTGCAAAGCCGCAACCAGCCGTCGATCAAGCTGCACTGATCGACTGCTGAAAGCGGCAGCGCATGACGGCGTATCGGGCACGCATCGCCCGATACGCCGTTTTTTTCATTTGCATATGACCGGTGCATGCGCAACGTGCGCGAGTTTGGTGCATCACATCGAAGGCCGTCGATACGATGCATTGCGTGAAAAAACATTGCGCGGTACGCATCCCGCGCCCACGCTGGCTCACAACCAGATTCATTAGTCAAATCGTATGAGTCGGATAAAAATATTAATTGGTTGCATATTCCGGATCGACGCTAAGGTGTGTGGCATTCCCGTCGGCGAACGGATCATCACGTCTCTGAAGAGGAATCACCGTGGTTATCGAAGCCATCGTCACCCGTCTCGACGCTGCATTCGCACAGATCGAAGCAACACCGGATTCGCGCGAATCGCGCCATCAGCGCGACGCAATCATCCAGTGGCTCGACCGTGCGTCGGAAGAAGGATATCGACTCGGTCTCGTCACGACGCTGCCGGCCGCACGGCTCAGCGACATGTTCGAAGGCCAGTTCGGCCGCGCGAACCTCGACCGCTTCTCGGTCGTCGTCACAGACGCCAATCAGCAGGACTCCGGATCAAACCGGCATCCTTTCGACGTGGCACTGCAAGCGCTCGGCGTGCCGCCCGAACGTGCGGTGGCGATTGCGAGCAGCGAACCGGAACGCCGCGAAGCCGAGCATTTCGGCCTGTCGCGCTGCGTGAACATCACCGATACGGTGCGCTCGATCGCATCGGCCGGCCTGCACTGAACGCCGGCACACGGGCCGGCGGCAGCCGGCCATCGTCGACCGGGCCGAAATCCGACGATTGCCCGACTCGATCCTGACATTCTGCTGTCAAAGTCGCTTGCAACACTTCCGGGCTTGAACGATCTCCCCCGGAAACGGAACGACGCGATACCGCATCGTCCCGCCCGTTACACGCCACGATGACACGCCCGACCCACACCACCGCCGCACTCGCAATCGCCTGCCTGCTGCTTGCCGCCTGCGGCGGGGAAACCTCGACACCGCCCGCCACGTCGACCGACAACAGCGGCTCGACGCCCGCACCGCAGCCGCAACCTCAGCCAACGCCGGTTCCCGCGACCTACTACCAGACGAAGACGCCGTACCGCCCGCAGCAGGACGCCGCGACGTACGAAGCGCCGCCCGCCGGCTACGCGCCTGTCTACGCCGAACTCGTCGCACGCCACGGCTCGCGCGGGCTGTCGGGCTTCAAGTACGACGGCGCAATCTACGCGATGCTGGTCAAGGCCGAAGCCGACGGCGCGCTGACCGCGCTCGGCGCGCAGCTCAAGGCCGACACGTACGCGATGATGAAGGCCAATGCGCTGCTCGGTTACGGCGTGCCGGGCATCTCGACGCCCGGATACGGCAATCTCACGCAAACCGGCATCCGCGAACACCAGCAGCTCGCCGCGCGTCTCGCGCAGCGGCTGCCCGCGCTGTTCTCGGCGGGCAACCGGCAGGTCGTCGTCGTCAACTCGGGCCAGGATCGCGCGGTCGACAGCTCGACGTATTTCTCCGCGGCGCTCGTCGCCGCGCAGCCGGCGCTGGCCGCCGCGATCACGCTGCCGGCCGCGCCGTCCGGCTATCCGGCGAACGCACCGGCCGTGCAGCCGGCCGGCACCAACCGCTTCCTGCTGTATTTCCATTCGCTGAAACCGGCCACCGATCTCGTGACCGACGCGAGCGATCCGTACTACGCGACCTATCAGGCAAGCCAGGCCTACCAGGCCTACGCGAACGACACGGAGGTGGCCGCGAAGCTGAAGGCGATCAAGGCCGCACCGCAAGCGGCCGACGTCGCGCAAACGGTGCTGTCCGCGCTGGTGTCGCCGGCGTTCATCGCGAAGCTCGGCACCGATGGCTACACGTTCGCGAACACGGGAACCTATGCGTTCACGTCGGCGGACGGCAAATTCACCAACACGCTGAAGGGCGACGGCAAGACGAAGATCGCGACGGCTGTCGATGCGGTGAACGTGCTGTACAACCTGCTGCAGATCGCGCCTGCGATGACGGCGGAAACCGGCGGCGTCACGATGGAGAAATACATCGGCGCGGAGCAGGCGCAGTATCTGGCCTATCTTCAGGATGCCGAGGACTACTACCAGAAGGGGCCCGGCATCCAGGAAGCGAACCCCGTCACGTACCGGATGGCGAAGGTGCTGCAGGACGACTTCTTCGGCGAAGTCGACGCGATCGCGCGCGGCGACTTGACCCGCGCAGCGAAGCTGCGCTTCACGCATGCGGAGATCGTGATTCCGTTCGCGTCGATCATGAACCTGAAGAACTTGTTCGTGCCGACGCCGCAGGCGCAGACCTATACGTATGCGAACAACCCGTGGCGCGGCGACCAGGTGTCGCCGATGGCCGCGAACATGCAGTGGGATGTCTATCGCAACGGGTCGCGGCTGATCGTGAAGATGCTGTATAACGAGCGCGAGACGGATTTCCAGGCCGCGTGCGACGGCGCGAAAATCGCGCCGGGCAGCCACTTCTATGACTATGCGGGGCTGAAGCAGTGTTACGGGTATCAATGATGTGACGCGCGGTGCACGCGTCGCGCGGATGAGAGGATGAGCGGGCGCCGCGGCATCGACGAACTCGCGTCCGCCCGCGCGGTCGAACGTACATCGCCGGAGAATCCCATGAAACGCGTTGCCGCTGTCGCTGTCCTGACCCTGCTTGCCGCCGTCAGCTTGCCGGCAGCCGCCGGCGCATCATCGTCCGGCGCCAATGCGCCGGTTCCGCTTCAAGCAAACGCAAAAAATTGCGTCCCGTCCCGGGACGCCGCGCACGGCACCCGCTCCCCGTCGAAGGCGCCGCCGATCCGCGTATGCGTCGGCGATTCCGACACGCAACTGAACCTGCCGTGGTTCCTGACCGATGTCCTCACCGCGGTCGACACGCACCAGTCGCCCGGCGACCTGCTTCGCAAGATGCGCGACGATTTCTGAATCGCGGCCGGTGCGACGCGCCGGCACCGCATCGATCATTCGACGTCGGACCGCTTCAGCACCTGCATGAACGTGCCTGCGATACCGGCCCGCATCGCGGGATCGGCAATGCGATCGAGCAGCGCCCAGCCATTCCTGTCGTTCACCTTTCAACAGCACTCCGTGCTCCGCGCTGATGGCGTCGTAACGCGGCGTGCCGCGCGCCCGACTTCGTGCAGCGACCGCTCATGCACCGGCATCGGATCGACGAAAACGGCGCCCGCATAAATATTTCCTGTCGAGATGCAATCACAAAACCACACCATTTGTTGAATAACAATATTTCGCAATCTCGCGTCGCGCCTTATACTTGGCGCGCACCATCCTCGTGCCAAGAGAAGGTGTCTTTCGTCCCGGCCGCACGACCTTGCGGCCGGGGTTTTTTTCGGTGTGCTCCGTCAACGTACATGCGCAACAGGCACATGTTATGGACGCGAGCCTCCGGATGAATGGCCGATCGCGAGGTGCCGCCGCCCATGGCCCTCGCGACCGTTGAATCGATTAGCATCGAGATATCGGCGCGCGCGCCGTATTGCCGGACCCGGCATGACGCATGCTCGCCGTTTGCGCATCGACCGGTTCGGCCTGCGTCTCCATGCGAACAACACCAAAGGCAACTGCGGGAATGTCGGCGCTCACGCCAGGCTCTAAGCCAGTTTTCCAGCGCAGCGGCGCGTGGCCGCGGGTTGTCTTTTTCGTTGCGCTAATCGTTTGCGTGCTCGTCCCGACCTTGGCGATCGTGCTTGCCGATCGCTACGCGCGCGATGCCGTCACCACACACGAGCGCGTCACCGCGAACGACATCGTGGCATCGGTGGACCGCATCCTCGACGGCGTTCGTCTGCGACATGCGGACGAGCTGACCGCGCTCGTCGGGCGGCCATGCGCGACGATCTTCCGGACGCTGGCCGAAGTGGGCACTCGCCTGCGCTACCTGCGTGCCGTCGGGCTGGTGAACCACGGTCGCGTCACGTGCTCGTCGGCGCTCGGCGCGATCGACGTGCCGCTCGACGCGTACACACGCGAGCCGGAACCGGGATCGACCATCGTCACGCTGTTGCGCCAGACGCCGTTTCAGCACGACATTCCGGTGCTGTCCGTGTTTCGCGCCACCGCGCGCGGCGCGGGTGTGCTCTACCTGATCGAGGGCGACTACGTGGCCGACGCGCTCGCGCGCGGCGCCCATCACGGCACGGAAACCGCGACGCTGTCGATCGCAGGTTCGGGCCATCTCGACCAGAACGGAAAGTACGCGCCGGAATCGGACGCCGGCCTCGCAGACGGAAGCACGATCGCGTCGCACCGATGGCCGTTCACGGTGTCGGTCGCCGCGTCGACGCACTACGCGTCGCAGGTCCAGCGCCACTATCGGTTGATCTGCATGACGATCGCGCTGCTCGCCGACGGCCTCGTGATGGCCGCCTACCTGCTGGCGATGGCGCCGCGGCGGCTGTTGCTGAAGGCCGTTCGCCAAGCGCTCAGGCGCAACGAGTTCCATGTCGTGTACCAGCCGATCGTCGATGTCCGCACGTGCAGGACAGTCGGCGTCGAGGCGCTGCTGCGCTGGCACCATCCGAAATGGGGGCCAATCAGCCCGGCCCTGTTCATCCCGCAGGTCGAATCGAGCACGATCCTGCCGAAGGTGACCGAATTCGTGCTGCGGACGGCCGTGTCCGAACTGACCGCGCTGACGCCGTCCGTGCCGCTGCGCATCGCCGTGAACGTCTCGCCGAAGGATCTCGAAAGCGCGCGGTTCGTATCCGTCGTCGACGAAGCAATCCGCTCGCTGCCACCCGGCTTTACGCTGGTGCTCGAAGTCACCGAGCGCATCCTGCTCGAAAAGAACGCGCGGACCACCGCGATATTCCATGCGCTCAGGTCGAAGGGCGCGAAGTTCGCGATCGACGATTTCGGCACGAATCACAGCAATCTCGACATGCTGTCGCGCTTTCCGTTCGATTACGTGAAGATCGATCGCCAGTTCATCGCACGACTGAGCGATGGCGGCGCAGGGCTGATCGAGGGGATCGCCGCCGTCGCGCATTACTACGGCTTGAAGATCATCGCCGAAGGCGTGGAAACCGAAGCACAGCATTGCGCGCTGGAGGCGATCGGGATTCAGTATGCGCAAGGCTACCTGTATCAGTGGCCGCAGCGGGCGGAGAACCTGAGGCGCGATTGCGCATGGGCGTAGCGGCATCGCCGCCGAGGTGCGCGGCCATATTGCGCGCACCTCGAACGCTCAATCCTGCGCGACCGCCGCCCGCTCGATGCCGGCCGCTTCCGGGCGATGCCCGAGCCGCGCCGAAATCGCCTGCCCCGATTCCTTCAGCAATGCGATGTAATGCGCCTTCGTATCCGCGCCGCAGCGCATCGTCGGAAACGAAATCGACAGCCCAGCGATCACGCGGCCGAAACGATCGAACACGGGCACGGCAAGACACATCAGGCCGTCTTCCTGTTCTTCGTTGTCCTCGCCGTAGCCCTGCTGCCGCACATGCGGCAGGATGCTCATCACCGCGTCCGCCGACGACAGCGTCTTCGCGGTCGACTTCCTGAACTCGATGCCGGCCAGCACCGCGCGCGCCTCGTCGGGCGACATCCACGCGAGCAGCACCTTGCCGATCGCCGTGCTGTAGAGCGGATTGCGCCGGCCGATCCGCGACTGCATGCGCAGCCCGTAATCGGCGTCAATTTTGTGGATGTAGATGATCGCGTCCTCGTCGAATGCGCCGAGGTGCACGGCTTCGCGCGTCAGTTGCCCGATGCGGCGCATCTCGAGATCGGCCTCGCGCACGAGGTCCACGCTCTCCAGCGCCTTGCTGCCGAGCTCGAACAGCCGGATCGTCAGCCGGTAGCGGTCGGTCTCGCCTTCCTGCGCGACATAGCCGAGTGTCTTGAGCGTTTGCAGGAAGCGATGGACCGTCGTCTTCGACATGCCGAGCTGTTGCGACAGCTCGCTGATGCCGATCTCGCGGCGATCGCCGAGCGCCGCGAGGATCGTGAAAACCTTCCCGACGGCCGCGACCGAATCGGCCTTCTCCGCGGCGCCGGCCGCCGACGGGTCGGCCGCCGGACGGCCGGCCCGCGGTGCCATGTTCGCCTGATCGCGCTTGCGCTGCGTGGGCGTTGCTGTCATGTCCGTGAATCCATGAGATGCGAATCGGGAGAGCATAACGCGTCCGCCGCGCGATACGGTCAGCGCGCGAGCCAGCCGCCGTCGACGGCGAGCGTGTGGCCGTGCACGTAGTCCGACGCGCGCGATGCGAGGAACACGGCCGCGCCCGCGAGATCGTCGGGCACGCCCCAGCGGCCGGCCGGGATGCGGCCGAGGATTTCGTCGCTGCGCCGGCTGTCCTCGCGCAGCTGCGCGGTGTTGTCGGTCTCCATGTAGCCGGGCGCGATCGCGTTCACGTTGATCCCGCGCGCGGCCCATTCGTTCGCGAGCAGCCGCGTGAGGCCCAGCACGCCGCTCTTCGACGCCGTGTACGACGGCACGCGGATGCCGCCCTGGAACGACAGCATCGACGCGATGTTCACGATCTTGCCGCCGCGCCCCTGCCGCACCATCTGCCGCGCAACCGCCTGCGACAGGAAGAACACGCTCTTCAGGTTCACGTCGACGACGGCGTCCCAGTCCGCCTCGGTGAAATCGAGCGCATCGCAGCGGCGAATCATGCCCGCGTTGTTGACGAGGATGTCGACGTGACCGAACGCGTCGACCGCGCCGCCGACGATCCGCTCGACCGGCTCCAGCGTCGACAGGTCCGCGCGCACGTCGACGAAGCGCCGCCCGGCCGCTGCGACGCGTGCCGACGTCGCATCCGGCGCCGAGCGGTTCGCACCGACGATGTCGCAGCCGGCCGACGCGAGCGCGACAGCCATCGCCGCGCCGAGCCCCGTGTTACAACCGGTGACGATCGCGACCTTGCCGGTCAGGTCGAACAGGCCGGCGAACGCGGAACGCGCATCGGCGGAAGGAAGATCGGGGTTGTCGCGTTTCATGGTGTCAGCGCAGGTCGGCGACCGCGATATGGTCCATATCCTTGAACACCTGGTTCTCGCCGACCATCCCCCAGATGAACGTGTACGCCTTCGTGCCGACGCCCGAGTGGATCGACCAGCTCGGCGAGATCACCGCCTGCTCGTTGTGCACGACCACGTGGCGCGTTTCCCGCGGTTCGCCGAGCATGTGGAACACGGCCGCATCGTCGGCGAGGTTGAAGTAGAAATACACCTCCATCCGGCGCTCGTGCGTATGGCACGGCATCGTGTTCCACAGGCTGCCCGGCTCGAGCTTCGTCATCCCCATCGACAACTGGCACGTGGGCAGCACGTCGGGCACGATGAACTTGTAGATCGTGCGGCGATTGCTCGTCGCCGCATCGCCGAGCGTTTCGGGCGACGCTTGCGCGAGCGTGATGGTGCGCGTCGGATACGCGGTGTGCGCGGGCGCGCAGTTCACGTAGAACTTCGCGGGATGCGCGCGATCGTCGCTGCCGAACACGACGCCCTGCCCGCCTTGCCCGATGTAGATCGCCTCCTCGGTGCCCACCGCGTGACGCTGCCCGTCGACCTCGACCCAGCCGCGCCCGCCGATGTTGATCGCGCCCAGTTCGCGCCGCTCCAGCAGATGGCTCACGCCCATCGAGGCGCCGAGCGACGCGGGCACCTCGACCGGCCGCGTGGCCGCCCCCCCGCCGCCGACGATGATGCGGTCGATATGGCTGTAGGTGAGCGACAGCGCGTCCGGCTCGAACAGGTTTTCCACCAGGAAATGCCGGCGCAGGCCGGCCGTGTCGAGCGCTTTCGCGTGTTCGCTATGTATGCCCTGCCGCACTTCCATGCCAGTTCTCCATGGGGGATGGACACGCCGCCGATGCCTGTGCGGCCGACGGTCATACGATGAATTGAAGCACAAATTTTGCAGATTCGGAACGACGAACCGAATTATTCGCAATGCGCCACGGCGCAATTAATCCCTTTTTTATCAGCAATTTATTGGATTACGGGTATACGACTAGCCGACAAATTCATAAAAACGGACCGATGTTCCGAATCATGTCCTATAGTCAGCCAGCAGACATCATTTGACAACGGGACGCATCGACGTCCACGGAGGAGACGTGAAGCTGAAACAGGCCATCGACCGCATTCCCGGCGGGCTCATGCTGGTTCCGATGCTGCTCGGCGCGTGCGTGCATACGTTCGCCCCGAACGCCGGGAAGTACTTCGGCTCGTTCACCAACGGCCTGATCGCGGGCACGGTGCCGATCCTCGCCGTGTGGTTCTTCTGCATGGGCGCGACGATCAACCTGCGCGCGACGGGCGTCGTGCTGCGCAAATCGGGCACGCTGCTCGCGACGAAGATCGTGGTCGCGTGGCTCGCGACGTTGATCGCCGCGCAGTTCATCCCCGACGACGGCATCCGGACGGGCCTGTTCGCGGGCCTGTCGCTGCTCGCGATCACGACGTCGATGGACATGACCAACGGCGGCCTCTATGCGGCCGTGATGCAGCAGTACGGCAGCAAGGAGGAAGCCGGCGCGTTCGTGCTGATGTCGATCGAATCGGGGCCGCTCGTCAGCATGCTGATCCTCGGCGCGGCCGGCGTCGCGGTGTTCGAGATGCGGCTGTTCGTCGGCGCGGTGCTGCCGTTCCTGATCGGCTTCACGCTCGGCAACCTCGATGCGGACCTGCGCGAGCTGTTCGGGCGCGGCGTGCATCCGCTGATCCCGTTCTTCGGCTTCGCGCTCGGCAACGGCATCGATCTCAACGTGATCGCGAAAAGCGGGCTGCCGGGTATTGCGCTCGGGCTTGCGGTGATCGTCGTGACGGGCGTGCCGCTGATCCTCGCCGACAAATTCGTCGGCGGCGGCAACGGCACGGCCGGGCTCGCGGCGTCGTCGACGGCCGGCGCCGCGGTCGCGAACCCGGCGATCATCGGCGAGATGATTCCGAAGTTCAAACCGATGGTGCCGGCCGCGACCGCGATCGTCGCGACTGCGTGCCTCGTTACGGCGATCCTCGTGCCGATTCTGACGGCGATGTGGGCGCGGCGGGCGGCGCGGGCAAGCGGTGCGTCGCTGCCGTCGATGGCCGCACGGCCCGCGCATGGAAGCCCGATCGAGCATGAAGGGCATGTGTGATGCGCGTTTGACGCCGTTCCCCACTCCCGTCACAGGAAATCCGTTCGCCATGTCATTGCTCAAGCGCTTCGGCGCCGCTGCCCGTTTCGTCGCCGTTGCCGCGCTGCTTGCCGGAAGCGCCGCCGCTCATGCCATCGATTCCGATGCCGAGCGCGTCGCGCATGCGGTCGAGCGCCTGCGCGTCGCGATGCTCGACAGCAACGGCGCCGCGCTGCGCACGCTCGTCGAGGACGATCTCACCTACGGCCACTCGTCGGGCCAGTTGCAGGACCGCGCCGCGTTCCTGAAGACGCTCGACGGCACGCACGCGTTCCAGTCGATCGCACTGTCGGGCCAGACGGTGACGGTGAGCGGCGACAGCGCATGGGTACGCCATACGTTCGATTCGGTGAACAACCTGCCGGACGGCAAGACGAGCACCGCGCATATCGGCGTGCTGCAGGTGTGGAAGCGGCATCCGGACGGATGGCGGCTGTTCGCGCGGCAAGCGTATTTGCTGCCGAAGGAGTGACGGCGCTATCCCGCGGCATCGTGCAGTGCAGTCGCGCTGCCCCGATCCCGTCCGCTCTGGAGCGTCACCCATGCCCACCGCCGTGTTGCTGCGCGCGAGTCATTCGCATCTCTATCCGGGCAGCATCGTGCACCGCATGGCGTGTCGCAAAGCGGCTTCCCGTCGATTGATTCCGTGCCGCGCGGCTCCGTAGCGCATCGCGCTACAACGCCATCCCGCCGTCGATCGTCAGGCTCGACCCCGTCACGTGTCCCGATTGAGCACTCGCGAGCCATGCAACCAGCGATGCAATCTCGTCCGGGCTGCCGGCCCGCCGCAGCGGAATCAGCGGGCGAATCCGGTCGAGGTGATCGGCCGTCATGTCGGTCTCGACCGGCCCCGGCTGCACGTTGTTGATCGTGATCCCGCGCGGTGCGAGATCGACGGCGATGCCCTTGACCATCACGGCCACCGCGGCCTTCGTCATCGAATAGACGCTCGACCCCGGATGCCCGCTGCGCACGGCCGTGTTGCCGTCGATCGTGACGACGCGGCCGCTGTGCGTCAGGTATTCGTCATCGCTCCGCCCCCCATTTCGTCCGCGGCCGCTCCGGCACATCTCCCGCCCAAGCGCTAAAATCCGCCGCCTGAGCATCCACGACGAGCAAGCGTTTTGACGGAGTTCGAGCAGGGTTTCATCCTCACCCGCCACTGGCGGGACACCGCGACCGGTATCGAGATCGAGTTCTGGCTGGCAACCGAGCACGGTCCGCGCCGTGTGCGGTTGCGCCCGCAGGAAGCCGTCGCGTTCATCCCGGCCGAACAGCAGGCGCTCGCCGAACGCACACTGGCCGGCGAACGCGATGCGGAACTGCGCCCGCTCGCGCTGCGCGATTTCAGCCAGCGCCCGGTCGTCGCTCTCTATTGCCGGCGCTACCGCCACCTGTCCGGGCTCCAGAAGCGCCTCGCGGCGGCCGGCGTCGACGTCTACGAAGCCGACGTGCAGCCGCCCGACCGCTACGCGATGGAGCGCTTCATCACGGCATGCGTGCAGTTTCGCGGCCAGCCCGGCAACGACGACACGCTGACCGGCGGCGAGCTGAAGCCCGCGACCGGCTACCGCCCGGCGCTGCGCTGCGTGTCGCTCGACATCGAAACCAGCGTCCACGGCGAGCTGTATTCGATCGCGCTCGAAGGCTGCGGGCAACGACAGGTCTACATGCTCGGCCCGCCGAACGGGGACGAAAGCGGCGACGCGAGCGCCGTCGACTTCCGCCTCGACTACTGCGACAGCCGGCCCGAGATGCTCGCGCGGCTGAACGACTGGTTCGACGAACACGATCCCGATGCCGTGATCGGCTGGAATCTCGTGCAGTTCGACCTGCGCATCCTGCATGCGCACGCGGAGCAATACGGCGTGCCGCTGAAGCTCGGGCGCGGCGGCAGCGTGCTCGACTGGCGCGCGCACGGCCAGCAGCCCGACCACTTCTTCGCGGGCGCGGCCGGCCGCCTGATCCTCGACGGCATCGACATGCTGAAATCCGCGACGTGGACGTTCCCGTCGTTCAGCCTCGAATACGTGTCGCAAGCGCTGCTCGGCGAAGGCAAGTCGATCGACAATCCGTACCAGCGGATGGACGAGATCCAGCGCCGCTTCGACCACGACAAGCCCGCGCTCGCGCGCTACAACCTGAAGGATTGCGAGCTCGTCACGCGCATCTTCGACAAGGCCGACCTGCTGTCCTTCGCGCTCGAACGCGCGAGCGTCACGGGGCTCGCCGCCGATCGCACCGGCGGCTCGGTCGCGGCGTTCACGCACCTGTACCTGCCGCGCATGCACCGGCTCGGCTATGTCGCGCCGAACCTCGGCGACGTGACGGGACAAAACAGCCCCGGCGGCTTCGTAATGGATTCGCGCCCCGGGCTGTACGACTCGGTGCTCGTGTTCGACTACAAGAGCCTCTATCCGTCCATCATCCGCACGTTCCTGATCGATCCCGTCGGGCTGATCGAAGGACTCGCGAACCCCGGCGACGACGCATCGGTGCCCGGTTTTCTCGGCGCGCGCTTCTCGCGCACCGCGCATTGCCTGCCCGATATCGTCCGCCGAGTGTGGGAAGGCCGCGACGACGCGAAGCGGCAGCGCAACGCGCCGTTGTCGCAGGCGCTGAAGATCATCATGAATTCGTTCTATGGCGTGCTCGGCTCGACGGGCTGCCGGTTCTTCGACCCGCGCCTCGCATCGTCGATCACGATGCGCGGCCACGAGATCATGCACCGCACGCGCGAGCTGATCGAAGCTCAGGGCTACGAAGTGATTTACGGCGATACCGATTCGACGTTCGTCTGGCTCGGTCGCGCGCACGACGACGACGAAGCGGGACACAAGGGCCGCGCGCTGGTCGAGCACGTGAACCGCTGGTGGCACGCGCACCTGCGCGACCACTTCGGGCTCGAAAGCGCGCTGGAGCTGCAGTACGAGCGGCATTACCGCCGGTTCCTGATGCCGACCGTGCGCGGTGCGGAAGAAGGCAGCAAGAAACGCTACGCGGGCCTCGCGGCGACGGCCGACGGCGGCGAGGACCTCGTCTTCAAGGGGCTCGAAACGGTGCGCACCGACTGGACGCCGCTCGCGCAGCAGTTCCAGCGTGAGCTGTACCGGCGCGTGTTCCGGCGCGAGCCGTACCAGGATTTCATCCGCGACTACGTGCGGCGCACGCTCGCCGGCGAATTCGACGACCAGCTCGTCTATCGCAAGCGCGTGCGCCGGCCGCTGCGCGAGTACGAGCGCAACGTGCCGCCGCATGTGCGCGCGGCGCGGATCGCCGACGAGTTCAACCAGGCGCACGGCAGGCCGCTGCAGTACCAGCGCGGCGGCTGGATCAGCTACGTGATGACGACGGCCGGCCCCGAGCCGCTCGAAACGATGCGCTCGCCGATCGACTACGCGTTCTACCTGAGCCGCCAGTTGCAGCCCGTCGCCGATGCGATACTGCCGTTCCTGCGCGACGATTTCGAACGCGTCATCTCCGGGCAGGGGCAGTTGTTCGGCGACTGATGCAACGGCGCTGCGCACGCCATCGCAACCTCTCCTCCGCCTGACGTCGATCTTCGTCGTGTTGCGCACGCACGTTCACTCTGACTCATCCTGCAACACAGCTGGTCAGGAATCGCCATTTATCCAGCCAGTCCGGGTTCCTAAACTTGTCTCGTCGGTTCAGCGAAGCGAATTCGTGCCGAACCGCAACGAAATCGTCTGAGGAAACCGTGAAAC
Organism: Burkholderia sp. DN3021; assembly: GCF_049805555.1. Lineage (NCBI taxonomy): Bacteria > Pseudomonadati > Pseudomonadota > Betaproteobacteria > Burkholderiales > Burkholderiaceae > Burkholderia > Burkholderia sp. DN3021. Next base: position 56,174 of record NZ_JBNCAB010000004.1, read on the forward strand.
CCGTCATCGTCACCATCGCCGCCGTCGCCGCTACCGCCACCGCTCTTCTCGCCGCACCGGCCGCGTCGTACGCGCAATCGTCGCACTCGACGCTCACGCGCGCGCAAGTGCGCCAGGAACTGCTCGACCTCGAATCGGTCGGCTACGAGCCGGTTGCCGGCGACGGCGACAACTATCCGGGCGACATCGTCGCCGCGCAGGAACGCCTGGCCGCCAAGCGCCTCGCCGAACGCAAGAGCGCGGAAGCCGCCTACGGAGCGAACGGCGCACCGGGCACGGATTCGGGCACGCCGGCGGTCGCGACAATGAAGCGGTAACGCGCCGCCGGTCGTTTCGGGGGCGCGCTCGTCCGGCTAAAATACCGGCCTGCCGCGCCTCCTGCCGCGGCCGGAGGACATCAATCATGACCGCACGTCGCGGAGCCGCGGTCGTCATCGCGCCCAGCCACGAGACAGCCAGCCTGTCGAAAGCCCAGAAGACGTTCAATACGCTCGTCGAGCAAATCGAAAAACGGCGCGAACGTCTCGGTGCGTGGGAAGCCGTCATGCCGGTCTTCCAGAAAAAATTCGTCGACGGGCTGTTGCCGCTCGAACAGGCGTCGACGGCGTTGCGGATCCGGTTGCTCCATCGGCTCGACGACGCCTTCCTGCAGAAAGGATTGAGCAAGGCCGAGCAACGCACCCTTTCCAGGCTGATCGCCGATATGGCTCGCGACTTGATCGACGTCAGCGACGACGCGCAGCTGCAAGTCATCTACAACCGGCACAGCGCATCCGACAACGAAGGCAACGCAGCGGCCAATCTCGAGCAGATGAAGCCGGAACCGGAGTCGATGCCGGGCGTCGAACCGGCAGACGACCTCGACACGCTATCGCCCGACGAACTGATCGAGCGCATGCAAGCCGAACAGGACGAACAGTTCAGGCGCGACATGGCCGCCCACGAAGCCCGCGAGGCACAGCGCGCCAAGCGGAAGAAAGCGCCCCGGCAATCGGCCGCGCAGGCCCGACGCGAAGCCGAGCAGACCGAATCGAGCAAGTCGATCCGCGAGGTCTATCGCAAGCTTGCCAGCTCGCTGCATCCCGATCGCGAATCCGATCCCCGGGAACAGCAACGCAAGACCGTGCTGATGCAGCGGGTCAACCACGCTTATGCGAAGGGCAATCTCCTGCAACTGCTGGAGCTGCAACTGGAGATCGAGCAGATCGACCGGCGTGCGATCGACGGCCTCGGTGAAGATCGGCTGACGCGCTACAACGGCATCCTGGAGGAACAGATCCGCGAGCTGGATCAGGAGATCCTGCACGTCGAGACCGGTTTCCGGCGGACTTACGGAATCGCGCCGTCCGTCAAGCTGGCGCCCGATACCGTCGTCCGCATGCTCACGCGCGACATTGCCGGCATGCAGCGCAGCAACCACGACCTGAACGCGGCGCTGCGAGAATTCGACGATCCGGAAAAGGTCAGGGACTGGCTGAAAGGCATGAAGCGCCGGCGAGCATCCTCCCGCTTCGACGACGAGCCGTTTTAAGCGCGCACGCGCTCAGCCCGCAGAACGTCGAGCATCACCGCGGCTCGCCCATCCCGCCCATCAGCGTCATCAACTGTTCCCGCAGCCACCGGCTGCCCTGATCCTGATCGGCGCTGCGATGCCAGTAGCAGAAGTATTCGAGACCCGGCATCTCGAACGGCAGTTCGAGGATGCGCGCCGGATAGCGCTGCAGCAGCCGCAGCGGCGCCGTCAGCGCGAGATCGCCGCGCATCGCGATCAGCGGCGCGACCATGTAGTGCTGCACGCGCATCTGGATATTGCGGCGCAGCCCGAGCCGCGTCAGTTCCGCGTCGACGTGCCCGCTGCCCTTGCGGCGGCTCGACACGTGGATATGCCCCATCGACAGGTAGTCGTCCATGGTCAGCGTGTTGCCCTTGAACGGGTGGTCGTCGCGGATCATGCACGCGTAGCGGTCGCGCACGAGCAGCGCCTGGTGCAGATGCGGATCGCCGATCAGCGGCGCGTCGATCGCGATGTCGACCGAGCCGTTCGCGAGCGCGGTGGCCACTTCGCGGCGGTCCATCGTGTAGCTGCGCACGTGCATGCCGGGCGCTTGCCGCTGCAGCAGTTCGCCGAGCGCGGGAAGCAGCAGCGCTTCGGTCAGGTCGCTCATGCTGAGCCGGAACACGCGCGCCGACGATGCGGGGTCGAACACGTCGCCTTCGTGCGCGCTCGAGTCGAGCAGTTGCAGCGCCTCGCGCACGCGGCCGACGATGTTCTCGGCCATCGGCGTCGGCATCATCCCGGCCGGCGTGCTGACGAACAGCGGATCGTTCAGCGTCTTGCGCAGCCGCGCCAGCGCATTGCTGACGGCCGGCTGCGTGAGGTTCAGCACCTCGGCCGCCCGCGTCAGGTTGCGCTTGTTGTAGATCGCCTCGAATACGACGAACAGGTTCAGATCAATCTTCGAAAGGCGCATCGCCGGATCTCCTTGCCGGCATCTTACGGCGTGCGCCTCTCGTCCGTCCATGCCGGCCCCGCGAGCGGCGCCACACGCGTTGCGCATCCCGGCGCGCCGCTCAATCGCGCAGCGGCGGCGTCAGGTAAGGCGCCGTCGAGCCCGGCACGCCGTCCTTGATCTCCATCCGCGCGATCGCCTGCAGATGCACCTCGTCCGGGCCGTCGGCGAAGCGCAGCGCGCGGCCCCAGGTCCACAGGTCGGCGAGCGGCGTATCGGGGCTCAACCCCGCCGCGCCGAACACCTGCATCGCGCGGTCGCAGACGTCCGTATACACGGTCGGCACGAGCGCCTTGATCATCGAGATCTCCTTGCGCGCGGCCTTCGCGCCGACCTTGTCGATCATCCACGCGGCCTTCAGGACCAGCAGGCGCGCCTGGTCGATCTCGATGCGCGAGCGCGCGATCCATTCGCCGACCGTGCCGTGCCGGTTCAGCGGCTTGCCGAACGCGACGCGCGATTGCGCGCGGTCGACCATCAGCTCCAGTGCGAGTTCGGCCGCGCCGATCGAACGCATGCAGTGATGGATGCGGCCCGGCCCGAGGCGTGCCTGCGCGAGCGCGAAGCCGCTGCCTTCCTCACCGAGCAGGTTGCGCGCCGGCACGCGCACGTTGTCGAACGTGATCTCGCAGTGCCCTTCCGGCGCGTGATGATTGAGCACCGTGATGTTGCGCACGATCGTCACGCCCGGCGTGTCGCGCGGCACGAGGATCATGCTCTGCTGCTGGTGCGACTCGGCGTCGGGATCGGTCTTGCCCATCACGATGAAGATCTTGCAGTTCGGATGCGCGGCGTTCGTGATGAACCACTTGCGGCCGTTGATCACATACTCGTCGCCCACACGCTCGATGCGCGTCGTGATGTTCGTCGCATCCGACGACGCCACGTCCGGCTCCGTCATCGCGAACGCCGAGCGGATCTCGCCGCGCAGCAGCGGCAGCAGCCACTGTTCGCGCTGCTCGGGCGTCGCGAACATGTGCAGCAGCTCCATGTTGCCCGTGTCCGGGGCATTGCAGTTGAACACCTCCGACGCCCAGCTCACGCGCCCCATGATCTCGGCGAGCGGCGCGTATTCGAGGTTCGTCAGGCCCGTGCCGGGCTCGTCGTCCTTCAGGTGCGGCAGGAACAGGTTCCACAGCCCCTCCGCCTTCGCGCGCTCCTTCAGTTCCTCCATGAACGACACGGGATACCGGCCCGCATGCACTTCCTCGTTCCACTGGCGGATGCGCGGCACGATGTGCGCATCCATGAACGCACGCACGCGTTCGCGCAGCTCTTCCACTTTCGGGGTGTAGCCAAAATCCATGATCGACTCCTCGAGATTCCGTGTTCGGTTCGGTCAGAAGGCCGAGACACCGCCGTCGACGGCGACGGCCTGCCCGGTCAGGTAAGTGTTTTCCTTCGCGCACAGCGTCAGCATCGTCGCGACGATTTCGTCGGGCCGGCCGAGCCGCTTCATCGGCGAGCCCTGCGCGAGAAAATCCTGGCGGTCGCCGATATCGCTGTCGGTGACCATCGGCGTCGTGCTGTAGAACGGGCACACCGCGTTCACGCGAATGCCGTGGCGCGCGTATTCGAGCGCAGCCGTCTTCGTGAGCCCGACCACCGCATGCTTCGACGCCGCGTACGCGGCCAGCTTCGGCGCGCCGCCGAGCCCGGCCATCGACGCGACGTTCAGGATCACGCCTTCGCGCTGCGCGAGCATCTGGCGGATCTGGTGCTTCATCCCGAAGAACACGCCCTTCGCGTTCACCGCGAAGCTCAGGTCGAGATCGGCTTCGTCGGTGTCGATCAGCGCCTTCATCGACGGTGCGATGCCCGCGTTGTTGATGCCGACGTCGAGCCGCCCGAAGCGCGCGGCGGCTTCGTGCACCAGCGCCGCGACGTCCGCTTCGACACGCACGTCGCAGCGCTGCGCGATCACGTCGGCGCCGGCCGCGCGCAGCGGCGCGGCGACGCGTTCGAGCGCTTCGCCGTTCAGGTCGCCGAGCGCCAGCCGTGCGCCCATCGCGGCCAGTTCGCTCGCGAGCAACGCGCCGAAGCCGCTCGCGGCGCCGGTGATCATCACGGCCTGTCCGGCGTAGCTGTCGATTTTCATCGCGCGCTCAGATCGTCAGGCCGCCGTCGACGACGATGCATTCGCCGTTCGTGTAGCTCGCCGCGTCCGACACGAGATACAGCACGGTGCCGGCCATTTCGCGCGGCTCCGCGTGGCGGCGCAGCGGGATCTTCGCCATCCAGTTTTCGTAGATGTCCTTGTCGGCGAACAGCGCGCCCGCGAACTTCGTTTTCGTCAGGCCCGGCAGCAGCGCGTTCACGCGGATGCCGAGCGGCCCGCATTCCTTCGCGAACGCCTTCGTCATGTTGACGACCGCCGCCTTCGTGATCGAGTAGATGCCCTGGCGATCGCCCGGCTGCAGCGCGTTCACCGACGCCGTGTTGACGATCGCGCCGCCGCCGTGCGTCTTCATCAGCTTGCCGGCCTCGACCGACATGAAGAAGTAGCCGCGGATGTTCACGTCGACGGTCTTCTCGTACGCGGCGAGGTCGGTATCGAGGATGTGCCCGAAATACGGGTTCGCGGCCGCGTTGTTCACGAGGATGTCGAGGCGGCCGTGCTTGCCGCGGATATGCTCGAACGTCGCGGCGATATCTTCCAGCCGCCCGACGTGGCACGCCAGCGCCTCGGCGCGGCCGCCCGCCGCGACGATCGCGTCGGCCACGGCCTGGCAATCGTCGAGCTTGCGGCTCGACACGATCACGTGTGCGCCCTGCTCTGCAAGCAGTTTCGCGATTTCCTCGCCGATGCCGCGGCTCGCGCCCGTCACCAGCGCGATCTTGCCGGTCAGGTCGAACAGATTCGTTGCCATGTCGTCGTGCTCCTCCATTGTTGGGTTGTCGTATCGCCGCTCGGCGAGCCGGGCGATCCCGGCGATTTCAGCGATGCGCGTCGATCACGCTCACGGCCAGTTCGGCCAGCCGGCCGGCCATTTCGCCGACGCGCAGCGCTTGCTCGCTCGACGCATTGCCCTGCAGCGCGCGCGCCTTCACGCCCTGCGCGATCGCCGCGAGGCGGAAGAAACTGAACGCGAGGTAGAAATGCCAGTCGCGGATCGGCTCGATTCCGCGCAGTTCGCAATAGCGCGCGACGATCGCCGCTTCGTCCGGTACGCCGAGTTCGGCGCGATCCAGGCCCGCGATCCCGCGCACCTGCCCGCCGGACGGCAGCCGCAGGCACATGCAGAAATACGCGAGATCGGCGAGCGGGTTGCCGAGCGTCGACAGTTCCCAATCGAGCACGGCCTGCACGCGATAGCCGTCGCGCGCGAACATCAGGTTGTCGATCCGGAAATCGCCGTGCACCAGCGCCGGTCGGCCCGTGTCCTCGGGGCACGCTTTCGGCAGCCAGTCGATCAGCGTCTCCATCGCGTCGAGGCGCTCCGTTTCGGCCGCGCGATACTGCTTCGTCCACACGCCGATCTGGCGCTCGAAGTAGTTGCCGGGGCGGCCGTAGTCGGCGAGGCCCACCGCGTCGACATCGACGTCGTGCAAGGCGGCCATCGTCTGGAGCAGCGCGTCGTAGCACGCCGCGCGGTCGGCCTTCGGCAGCTCCGGCAGCGCGGGATCCCAGAAGATCCGGCCGTCCTCGAAGCTCATCACGTAGAACATGCTGCCGATCACGTCGCGGTCAACGCACAGGTGATACGGACGTGCGACCGGCACCGCCGTGCCCGACAGCGCGGTCAGCACGCGGAATTCGCGGTCGACCGCATGCGCGGATTTCAGCAGTTCGCCCGGCGGCTGGCGGCGCAGCACGTAGCGGCCGCTCTTCGCGTGCAGCAGGAAAGTCGGATTCGACTGGCCGCCGGCAAACTTCTCCGTGTCGACCGGGCCTTCGAAGCCCGGCACGTGCGCTTCCAGATAGCGCGTGAGGCGGGCCACATCGAGTTGCTGGGAAGGGTTTGTCATCGTCGCGATCGTTCGTGGGTCAGCCGTAGGTTCGCAGTGCGTGTCGTTCGGGATCCTCCAGATGCGGGATGCCGTTGAACGACGCGAGGTGGAACGCATCGGCGTTGAAGAAAAACTGCGAAAGACTGCTGTTGCGGATCTGCAGGTTCAGCGCGATCGCGCTCGACGGCGGCGCCGCGAGCACCTGCTGAACGGTGACCGCGATCGGGCCGCCGGAGCTCACCGCGAGCACGCGCTGGCCGCCTGCGTGGCGGATCGTGGCGCGCGCATCGGCGACGCGCTGCTGAAAGTGCGCCCAGGTCTCGGGGGCCGCATCGCCGAGCTTGTCCTCGGACCACAGCTGCAACACCTGCCGGAGCGCACGGAAATGTTCCTTCATCGAGCCGGCCGCGAGCCGCGCGATCTCCGGATAGTCGCCGGCGGCCGCCGCGAACAGCCCATGGAAGTCGTATTCGTTCAGGCCCGGATGGCGGTCGTACGACACGCCTTCGCGGCCCATCCCGCGCAGGATCGCGTCGACCGTCTGCGCGTGGCGGTTCAGCGTGCCGCAGATCACGCGCTCGAACGCCAGGCCCTGCCGCGCGAAGTATTCGCCGAGCCACACGCCCTGCTGCTCGCCGGCCGCGGACAGCCGGTCGTAGTCGTCGGTGCCGAACGACGCCTGCCCGTGCCGTACCAGGAAGAGTTCAGCCATCGCATGCCCGCCAGATCAGAAGGATTCAGCATAGGGGGCTGCCATGCATTTTTGAAATTTATTTTTTGAATCGGCCGGTATTCATTACGTGAATCTTTATCGGACGGGTTGGCTCATGTGGCGCGCGATATCCGCGCAGCGGCACACGAATTGCGGCAACCCCCGCCATGTCGAACTCGTTCCAGGAGGGGCGCGATGCTCGGTACCATTCTTATCGTCATACTGATTCTGCTGCTGATCGGCGCATTTCCCACGTGGCCGCACAGCCGAAGCTGGGGCTACTGGCCGTCGGGCACGGTCGGGTTGATCGTCGTCATCGTCGTGATCCTGGTGCTGATGGGGCAAATTTGAGTATGACGGCGCGTGTCCGCACGGGCGCGCGCCTCTCCATGTCGCAGCCGTGGCTTCTTTACAAAAGTAAGCGATGAAGGGAAGCAGGCGGGGGCGCGCCGTCGCCCGCGACCGTTCTCGCAGGCAATGCGCGGCCAGCGGCGGCGGCTACTCCCGCGTCCAGCCGTTCTGTTAAAGCTGCCCGGCGAGCACGCCGGGACGCGACGCAAGAACAGGGTTCTCCCCATCCTCGATCAGCGCCGAGCGCACGTCGCGGAACAGCTTCTCGATCGGGAATTCGCGCGTGGTGCCGTTGCCGCCGAACAACTGGAACGCCTCGTGCGTGATCTTCATCGCTTCGTCGATCACGCTCACCTTTGGCCGGCGCGGTCGCACACGGATGGCTCTGCGGCAACATCCGCCAGAACGCGAGGCTGCGAGGCTGCGGCGCGCGATCGCGCGCGCCATCTCCAGCCGGCGCAGCATCTCGCCGATGCGCAGGTGCGTCATCTAGTGATCACTTCGGTCAAAGGCGGTCCGCTCCGCTTGCGCTCGCATCCGCCGGAACCGAGCCACCGCGACACGCCGGATGCCCCGGGATTTCGACGACGCGCCCTTGCAGCGGCCGCGGCACGCCCGGATACACATTGAAGGGTTCGACAGCCCGCCCATCCACCTTCGCGTCCTTCACGGCATAACGCACGGTTCCCGTCGCCGTGAGCCGCGCACCATGCACATCACACGCGACGGACAATGCCTCTTTCCGGCTCTCCGGCATCTGCCGGACAAGCGCACTGAATCCCAGATTGACGACGATGCTCCCGGTCGCCTTCTGCTGCTCCTGCGTCATCACCTTGATCTCGGGTTTGACGTCCAGCCGATACACCGTCTCGTCCTGAACCGCCCGCAACGGCTTCAATGCAATGTTCTTGGTCTGCCCCGGCGCGAGCGTCAGCTTGAATGGAAATGCATAGAGTGCCGGCTTCGCTTCATTGCCGACCGACTCAAGTTTCTCGTCTTTCAGCGGCATGCCGGGATTGAGCAGGCGCGACAATGAAATGGTCACGTACTCGGGGCGATCGCCGTTGTTGATGATCTGCACGTTTGTCGTGCCCGAATCGATCGAGATTTCCTTTGGAAACACGTCGATCGTCGCGAGGGCGATGCCTGGAATCAGCCCGGCGAGCGTGGCCGCAATCGGAAGAAAGAATGAACGCAATCTCATGTTGGAGTCCAGTTGAGTCGGCACCCCGGGGAAGGCATGCCGGTGCTGCCGTCGTGCACAGTTTGTCAGTCGCATGCGCGCACGCAGGCTTTGACGCAGACGACAATCGGAAACGGAAAATCCAAAGCACACCGCCCGCGACACGGCGGGCGGTGAGGAGCCGGAACGTCTCCGCAACGGGGAGACGACCACCGCTACTGCTGTTTCACCACGATCGGTTCGAACACGAGCGACAGTGTGCCCGTATAGGTGCCGACCGTGCTCCTGAAATCCCCTTCCGGCGGATATGCGGAGACGGCGAGACGGTAATAGCCTTCGGAATCGACATTGGGCGACGGCGGCGCCGGGTTGTCGAACTCGATCGCCTGCCCGACGACGAGCGGCTTCCGGTCGGCGCCTTCGGCGCCGATGCTGACCGCCGGCTTGCGGAACGCAAGCGTCGGCTTGGCCTGGTTCCGGATATCGAGCGGCTGATCCATGCGGACCCGGAATTTGCCCGTCGTCGATACCACGCGCAGCCGTGCGTCCACCTCGTACGCAGTCTCCCAGCCGCCGAGCTGCTGCATCGTCAGGCCCTGCCCGAACCAGCCGCCCTTGTCGTCGGTGATGATCAGATTGTTCGGGCGGACGACCTTGGCCGTAATCGCGCTCTGCGTCTTGCCCTTGACCAACAGGGTTTCCGCCGACGCGAACATCGGCAGGAACATCAGCGTCGCCAGCAATCCGCTCAGGATGTTTTTGCGCATTTCGCCTCCTATGATTTCGTCACGACCGTGAACGACAGCACATCGTTGTAGTCGCCAGCGTCCACGGTCATGTCCACCGAGGTCCTGAACGTCGGCACAAAGCAGGTGCGATAGTTGTTGTTCAACCTCACCGCGCTTGCGCTCGTATTTGGCAACCGGAACGTTGCGCTACCGCTGTCCAGCGTCATGTCATACGGAATCGTCTGGGACGGCTTGCTGGTATTCCTGAGCAGATACCGATTACCCGAAATACCGTTCGTGCTCGTCGCATTGATCACGAAATTGCGATAGCCGTCGAGGCCCGTGTACGTGAAGCAAAGCTGTTGTGCCGCACCAGTGAGCGTCTTTTCGCCATTGCCTCGCGGCAATTCTCCGAGATTCCAGTCGGGTGCCGCCACATCTACCACGAGAGAGGGCGGCGGTTTTGGCGGCGGGACTTCGGGATCGATCACCTGGCATGCGTTGGCAATGCTGGCGTTGGTGACATAAACCCCGCCGGTGATCTCGCCAACGTCGTCGCCGCTCGTATAGTTACCGGCACGAATGGAAATGCCGGGCCAATCCTTGATGGCGGCATTGTCGATCAAGACCTCGACTAGGGCCGTGTACGGCTCCTTGGTACCCCATTCCGGTGGCGGGTTCAGTGACTTGGCATACATCACATAACCGTTGCCCGTATAGGGGTACGCGCTCTGTATGCCATTCATCGTGACATACTTCGCCGCAGCACTGCTTGGCTGCAAATTCCCCTTCGCATCATATGTATAGATCAGGACGCCTCGAGACCGAAAGGGGTAGTTCCCACTGGCACCCGCTATCGATCGATAATTAAAGACCACCTGGATCGTACTGGTTCCGTCCCCGTTGTTTCTCCACAGGCACCCCCCATAGCTGTCGGTCACATTGGCGTACCGAAGTTCCCAGCCGAACGCAAATGCATTGGACATAAGCACCATCAGACATGCGCCCAATAGGCAACCTCGCCATCGCCGAATAATTCCGAATTCTTTCATCGATCTCTTCATTCCGATTAGGTCAATACGTCAAGCCTGACATCACCGAAAATGGCCTCTGCGGCCTGCGATGCAGGCTTGACGATGCAATGACGCGGCATCGCATGCGCGATTGCATTCAGCCATTAGTCATCTCGATGGCACCGGCGCTCATCGTTTCGACAAGCCCGTATTACTGCGCCAACGCCGCACGTTGGTAGATCACCACGCCATACCCAACCTTGACGAACAGCGGGGCCGGCTCACCTTCGCTCTGTTCGGCATCGACAGCGATCCGCTCGTTCGGCCGGAACGTGACTCGCCATACCTGCGTTTTCGAAGGCACAGCCAGTTGCTTCAGCCCGATTCGATATTTCTGCCCCGGCGCCAGCGTCAGACGCCCGGGCACCACCAGCAACGTGGGCCGCGGCACGTCGGCTACCGGCACCAGGTGCTCGGGGGAATCACCCGGATTGGTCAGCAGGTGCTGCTCGATATCCAGATAAAGCGGCGTATCGCCGACGTTCTCGACATACAGTTCGGCTGCCGGTTTCTCCGGCTCGAGCGTCAGCTCCATGCGCGACAGCTTCAGCACGCCGGCGGCCATGCTGCAGGTGCAGGCCAGCGCGGCCAGCATCCCGATTGCGGTGCGCGCTACGCGTATCATCACGGGCACTCCAGCGTCTGCGGCTTGTCGTCGACACGCAACGTCATCCGCTTCGCCGCGAAGTGCTGAGGCGTGCCCGGAAATACGGCGATCGTTTGTGCGGACGCCGCGCCGTCATACGTCACATCGTTGAACACCTGGCGCACGTTGCCGGTGTTCTCGAGCGTCAGCCCGCCGCTCTCGCAACGGTGCGTCCAGCCCAAGCGCTGCTTGCCCGGCGGCGGCATGTGCCGCACCAGCACGCCATAACCGACGGATACCGACATCGGCGCGGTGATCTTGTCCTGCGGCGCGTCGTCCACTTTCAGCGACCTGACCGGCACGATATACAGCCGGTACAGTTCTTCGTTCGCGGGCTCCGCGAGCGACCTCAGCGTGATCGAGCGCGTCTGGTTCGGCCCGAGCGTCAACTTGTCCGGGCTGGCGAGCATGCCGGGATGCTGCAGCTCGCCGAGGTTCTGCTTCTCTTCCGGCGTCTTGCCCGGATTCATCACTTTCTGCACCGAGATCGACAGGTAGAGCGGCGCGTCGCCCATGTTCTTTACGGTGACGCCCTGGTCGTGGTTGTTGAACACCTTGGTCGTAGCCGGCATCACCATCAGCTCACCGTCGGCATGCGCCGGCTGAGCGGCGGCAAACAACAGCGCGCACGCTATTGGAAGCGCGGTTCGCAAGTTCAGATTCATGTCGTCAATCCCTGTAAATGGTTGGGTGCGCCATCATTGGCAGCGGAAGTCGTTTCCGCTGGCGTCCTTCAGGCTGCACGTGTAGCGATGCCCGTTCTGATCGAGCGTGATCTGCGACAGCATTGTCTTGCTGACGATCGAGAACAGCCCGTTCGGATGCACCGTGTCGCCGGTTTCGATCACCTTGCCGCTTACCGGCTTGCCGTTCGTATCCTTCAGGAAGCCGCTGTACACCATATTGATGTCGACCTTCGCCGATGCCACGTAGACCTGGCCCGGGTGGGCCCGGACGATGTTCGCCGGCACCTCGACGTTCATGTCGAACTTCTCGCTGTTGCTCATCACGCGCGCAAACGGCACATCCTGATACGCATTGAGCGGCACCGCATACGTGCTGTTGCCGGCGACCGGGCTGCCTTCGACGTTGAACCCGTACTTCATGCCCGGGATATTCGGCGTTTTCAACAGCATCGCGCTGCCGCTCGAGCTGTAACGGCCGAACGCAATGCCGTCCTTGCTGGCCGCGACCATGCCGCGGTAGTTGAAATCGACGTTGCCGCCGCCGCTGCTCTGGCCCAGGTTCAGCGACGCGTCGCCGCGCGTGCCGGAGCGCGTGCCGTAGACGTTCACGCCGTAATTGGTGCCGATCCGGTTCGCCGACAGGCCGACGGATGTCGTGCCGAAGCCGTCCTGGAAATCCTTGCGGACGTCGCCGCTGATCTGCGTCTGGCCACCGGAATGCGCGGCGCTGAAGCTCGCCTGCGCCTTGTCCAGCATCATCGTCATGTTGAAATACACGCCGTAGCCGCCGCTGCCCTGATAGCCGCCCTTCTGCACGCCGAGCGCGAACGTGCCCCACAGGCCGTTCGGCCGGTAATTCCAGCGCGCCTCGGCCTGCTGCGATTCGCTGAACGCCGAGCGCTGGTAGTTGTAGCCGAACGTCACGCCGCGGAACATGCGGCTATAGGACACGGCCGTGCTCGGCTGACCTACGTAGAAGCGCGACACCTCCGTGTTCTGGTAGCGGCTGACCATCAGGCTGCCGAGCGCCTCGCTCGCCATCGACAGGTTGATATAGCCGCCCGTGCTGCGTTCGCCGCTCAACAAGCCCAGCGTGGGCGTGATATCGACGCCGCCCAGTTGCATCGGCCGCGTGATGTTGACTTCGGCCGCCCATTTGCCGCCCTTTCCGGCGAGCATCGACCCGTTCAGGTAGAACTGCTTGAAGTTCCGGCTGACCGCGGCCTCGAGCAGATAGCCGCCGTCGCCCATCTCCTTGCCGGCCGTCACATGCCATGCGTTGCCGCTGTTCGCACCGAAATTGAGGTTGTTGACCTCGCGGGTTTCCCGGTTGACCACATTACCGTTGCGGTCGACGAGGCGGACCTCGACCGAGTAGTAGCCGCCCGGCAGGTCGGCGAAGCTGATCTCGTTGCGGCCGAGCACCGCCGGCCGCTTCAGGATTTGCCGGCCGTTCCGGTAGAACTCGTAGTTGCCTTCGGCAGACGCGTAGAGAACCAGCGAGCCGGCCTTGCTGTCGACCTGCAGGTGGGTCTGGCTGCCGACCGTCACGAACTGGTCGAAGCTCGGCGACAGCAGCGTGTTGACCGTGCCGGCCGCGTAATCGATGTTGTTCTGCTTGCCCGCCCGCACATACGTTCGGGCAAAGTTCTTCTGCAGGTAGTACGACGACAGCCCCTGTTGGCTGCCGCTGAAATTGCGTGTTTCGGTACGGTTCGCGTACCAGCTCATGTAGCCGAAGCTCTGGAACGGAAGCCCGACATACGTGTTGCCGTTCACGTTGACCGCACGGTAACCGTCGGACGCCGCCCGCAAGTCGATTGCCTGGTTGTTGACCAGCCCGAAACCCGTTTCCGGCGCGATGTAGTCTTCGCGCGAATCGCGGATCGAGATCGACCGCTTCAGCTTGTCGACGGTAACGTAGTACCCGGCTATCAAGTCGTCGCAGCCTTTGCTGCAGCGCTTGTAGTCGAGCTGCGAGATCACGCTCCGAATGGTGTCGACATCGTCTGGCGAGATACCGTTTGCTGCATATTTGGCCGCGTCGAATTCAAGCGACGCGGCCTTTGACGAATAACTGATGAACCCCGGCAGCGTGCGCCCGTTGAAGGTGGCAACATAGTTCGCACTATCGTCCAGTTCGGCCGCACTGAATCCTTCAGGCACGCCATACGTGACTTTTAGTTCTGCGAATGAGTGCGACGAAACAAAAAGAAATGCACCCAGCCACAGCTTGTTGAAACGGAAAGGAGCTTGATAGGCGACCACGCTGATTTCTTCTATGGAGGGGTGGGAGGGGCTGGCATCGGAGTTATTCGGAAAGAGCCCCGATCGAATCGGGGCTCCATAAGGGACGGTTACGGCGCTGCTGCTGCGACCGGCTCGAACACCATCACGAGATCGCCGCTGTAGCTACCGTTCGTGCTGTTCGTACCGTTCTGGGTCGGTGCGTCGACGTTGATCTTCAGGTTGTGGATTTCGTCGAAACCGCCGTTGCCGGCCGTCACTTGCGTGATCTTCTGGACCGCGCCGAACTTGACTTCAGCGTCGCCGCTGTTGCCGGACAGCGACACCTTCGCGTTCTTCATTTCATTCCGGCCGCTCGCCATCTTCAGCGGTTGTGCGAGCGACACGTTGAAGTCGGCGTTCTTCGACCAGACGCGGACCGGCAGCGTCTTCTCGAACTTGGCTTGCGTGTAGTCGGTGGCCTGCAGTTCTTCCGTGCCGTACCAGGTCGAGCCGTCCGGCTTCGACACGAAAATGCCGTCGTTGATCTGGGCGGTCAGCGTGATCTTCTTCGACACCGTATCGGCCTGTGCCGTATGCGCCATGCCGAACAGTGCCGTGGTGACGCCCATTGCCAGAACGAGTTTGCTGAGTTTCATCGAATGATCTCTATTAAATAAAAATGAGTTTCGGGAATCGAACCACGACGAGTTATTAATCAATCGAAATTCGATGCGTGGGAGATAAATCCCACTGGCGCTAGTCTATGGACATTGCCGTCGGCGGAATATGGGACGAATTCGGAGTTACGCACCGAAACAGCTAGTACTAGGACTAAAAATAGAAATTCGCCCCCTTAAATCCCTGATTGTTAAGTCGATTTAAAGAATTGTTCGAAACGAGGTAAGCAAAACGCTTGTCTCGACGGATCGAGCACGCGTGGTTGCCGCGCTCAGGCGTCGAGCGGCACGACGCCGGCCGCGGCAGGAAGCGGCTGTCGCGTGGCGATGCGGCTTGTCGTGCCGGGCGAGCGCGTCCACGCGCATTCACGCATGCAACGTGCGTGGAGCGGGACGTTCGGAATGGCGCGCGTGCCACGCGGCGCATGCGATGCGTCAACGCATCGAGGGGCGAGGGAAAGCACTACTGCGCGTAACCTGCGGTCAATCGCGCCGCCATGGATCAGGTCAACGCGCTCGCGCGGAAATGAATGCCTCAGGTTATCAACCGATCCAAAAGATTCATTAGACGGCCCCTCCCCGGCGCGCGATGCTGGCTCCGCCAATCAACGCGGCGTCTGTGCAACGCCGCGCCCGGGCACGGAGCGAGACACATGCCTAACGATCACCGTCAACGGCGCCACACGCTGTGGCTGCTGTGCGCGCTGTCATTCATCCTCTACGTCGACCGCGTGAACCTCGCGACCACGGCCGGCGCGATCAAGGCCGAACTCGGGTTGTCGAACACCGAACTCGGTATCGCGTTCTCCGCATTCGCGTATTCGTATGCAATCTGCCAGATCGGCGGCGGCTGGATCGCCGACCGGTTCGGCGCCCGCATCACGCTGATCGGCTGCGGGCTGATCTGGGTCGTCTCGACCGTCACGACCGGGCTCGTGCACAGTCTCGCGCTGCTGTTCGCCGCGCGCCTGCTGCTCGGCATCGGCGAAGGCGCGACGCTGCCCGCCCAGGCCCGCGCGATCACGCACTGGTTCCCGCGCGAGCGGCGCGGCGTCGTGCAGGGCTTCACGCATTCGTTCTCGCGGCTCGGCAACGCGGTCACGCCGCCGATCGTCGCCGCGCTGATGACGTGGCTGTCGTGGCGCGCCGCGTTCTTCGTGATCGGCGCGGTGACGCTGGTGTGGCTCGCGTGGTGGATCGTCGGCTTCCGCGAGCACCCGCTCGGCGACGACGACGGCCGCACCCGCGCCGCCGCCCGCCCCGCGCCTCCGTCCGATCCGACGCCGTGGGGGCCGCTGTTCCGCCGGATGGCGCCGACCATCTTCGTCTACTTCTGCTACGGCTGGACCGCGTGGCTGTTCTTCACGTGGCTGCCGACGTTCTTCCTGAACGGCCAGGGCCTGAACCTGAAATCGACCGCGCTGTTCGCGTCCGGCGTGTTCTTCGCGGGCGTCGTCGGCGACACGCTTGGCGGCTGGCTCTGCGACCGGATCTACCGGAAGACCGGCAAACTCGCGCTGTCGCGCCAGAGCGTGATCGTCGCGAGCTTCGTCGGCGCGCTCCTCTGCCTGCTGCCTCTCGCGTTCGTGCATTCCACGGCCGGCATTGCGCTGTGCCTGTCCGGATCGTTCCTGTGCCTCGAACTGACGATCGGGCCGATCTGGGCCGTGCCGAGCGACATCGCGCCGACCCACGCCGGCATCGCGAGCGGGATGATGAACGCCGGTTCCGCGATCGCGGGGATCCTGTTCGGTTATCTGGTCGACCGCACGGGTAGCTGGACGGTGCCGTTCATCGGGTCGGTCGCGATGCTGATGATCGGCATCGTCGCCGCGCTGCGGATTCGTCCGGATCGGACGCTGTCGGAATCGATGCCGTCACTCGCCGATGCGCCCGCCGCGCCGTCGGCACGCTGAAGCGGTTGGCCGCAGCTTCGCCTGCGTCACCCGTACAGCCCTCTCGCCCGTATCGCACCGGTCGCCATCACGCATCGCCACGTTCCGCGATGCGTGACCGGCGCGGCCGGCGAACCGCTCCGTCAAGCGCCGTCGTCGTCCTCCGCGCCCTCCCGGTGAAACAGCGCGAGAAACTGCTGCGCGGGAATGCTCAGCGGCCGGTCGCGCCGCACGAGGCTGCCGTACGACGGCAGTTTTTGATCGAGCTCGTAATCGAGGATCGTGACGAGCCCGTGCTCCGCGTTGCGCTGCGCGACGGTCAGCGGAATCACGCCGAGCATCGTCGAACGGTCGACGAGATTCATCGTGGTCAGGATCGAACCCGTTTCGACCAGCCCGCGCGGCATCGGCCGGTGGCGCGCGCGGAACTCGCGCTCGACGACCTCGCGCGCCGGACTGCCGGCCGGCTGCAGGATCCACGTGTAATCGAGCAGCGCGTCGAATTCGACCGGCCCGGCGCCCGCGAGCGGATGGTCGCGGCCCGCGATGATCGCGAGCGCCTCGTCGTCGACCACGCGGAAGTCGCAATCGGTCCCGACGTTGCGCCCGATCACCACTTCGAGCACGCCTTCCCGAAGCTGCGGCATCAGCCGGTCGCTCGTATCCACCGCGATATCGATCGCGAGCAACGGGTAGCGCGCCTTCAACTGCACCAGCGCCTCGGTGAGCCGCCCCGGCGACGCCGCCATGATGCTGCCGATCGCCAGCCGCCCCGCGCTGCCGAGCTGCAGCTCGGCGAGCTCGCGGTTCAGCGCCTCCACGCTGCCGCGGATTCCACGGAAATAGCCGAGCACGCGCGCGCCGGCCGGATTCAGCACGAGCCCGCGCCCGACGCGATCGAACAGCCGCTGACCGAGCGCGCTCTCCAGTTCGGCCAGCATCTTCGTCGCGGCCGGCTGCGTGAGGCCCATCTGCCCGGCCGCCGCGCGCAGCGTCGAGCATTCGTCCACGGCGAGCAGCAGCGCGATCTGCCGCATGCGCAGCCGGTTCAGCAATTGGGGAGTCGAGTCTCGTCGATCGATCGAGCCCATTTCGATTACTCCAGGTTATCGATTCATCAAGAGTTTTCAATTTACCGACTCGTTCCGTCTACCTAGCATGAACCCCATACACGAACGGCCACGCGCCGCCACCGGAGACGCAGCATGAACACGAAACCGACCGCCGCCCGACGCGCGGCCCGCCAAGGAGACGCCGCATGACGACCGCCGCCCCCGTGCCCGTCGTCGCGCTGACGCTCGGCGACCCCGCCGGCATCGGCGCCGAACTGATCGCGAAACTGCTCGCGCGGCCCGACGCGGCGGCTCACGCGAATCTCGTGCTGATCGGCGATCGCTGGCTGTGGGAAGCCGGCCAGCGCGTCGCCGGCGTGCAGGTCGACGTCGAACCCGTCGCTTCGCTCGCCGCGGTGCGCGGCCGGCCGTCGACCGCGCGCGCCGCGTTCGTCGAAGTCGATACGGTCGATCCCGCGCAGGTCACGGTCGGCCACGCCGGCGCCGCCGGCGGCCGTTCGACGCTCGCCGTGCTCGATCAGTGCCTCGACGCCGCGCTCGCCGGCGACATCGACGCGATCTGCTTCGCGCCGCTGAACAAGTACGCGATGAAGCTCGGCGGGCTCCGGCACGACGACGAACTGCACCACTTCGCCGAAGCGCTCGGCGTGACCGGCTATTTCTGCGAATTCAACACGCTCGGCGAACTGTGGACCGCGCGCATCTCGTCGCATATCCCGCTGAAGAATGCGGCGGCCCAACTGAGCATCGAGCGGATCGAACAGGCATCCGAGCTGATCTACCGGTCGCTGCTCGCAAACGGCGTCGCCGCGCCGAAGGTGGCGATCGCCGCGTTCAACCCGCACGGCGGCGACGGCGGCAGCTGCGGCCGCGAGGAAGTCGACATCATCGAGCCCGCGGTGCGCAAGCTGCAGTCGCGCGACTGGCCGACCGACGCGCCGTTCCACGGCCCGTTCCCCGCCGACACGATCTTCCTGAAGGCGCAGGCCGGCGACTATCAGGCGATCGTCACGATGTACCACGACCAGGGGCAGATCGCGATCAAGCTGCTCGGCTTCTCGCGCGGCGTGACCGTGCAGGGCGGGCTGCCCGTGCCGATCACTACGCCCGCGCACGGCACCGCGTACGACATCGCGGGCCGCGGCACGGCCGACGTCGGCGCGACCTGGCAGGCGCTGCAGATCGCGTGCCGGATGGGCGCCGCGCGCCGCACTCCCGCCGTTTCGGCGTGACGGCCGCCCGCCTTTCATACACGACAACATCGATTCCCGGAGACACCATCATGAAGATCCGTTCCGTGCGCGCACGCGTATTCCAGTGGAAGGGAAAGACCGTCCCGCCGCAGGGCAACTTCTGCTCGAACGCGATGGACCTGCTGTACGCGCCGCAGGAAACGATGAGCACGTTCCGCTTCCATGCGTGGACGGTCGTCGAAGTCGAGACCGACGACGGCATCGTCGGCCTCGGCAACGTCGCGCTCGCGCCGCACGTCGCGAAGGTCATCATCGACCAGTACCTCGCGCCGCTCGTGATCGGCCAGGACCCGTGGGACTACGAATACCTGAACCAGCGGATGTACCGCGCGACCCACGCATGGGGCCGCAAGGGCATCGGCATGGCGGCGATCTCGGCGGTCGACATCGCGATCTGGGACATCCTCGGCAAGAGCGTCGGCAAGCCGGTGTTCAAGCTGCTCGGCGGCCGCACCAAGGAAAAGATCCCCTGCTACTACTCGAAGCTCTACCGCACCGACCTGAAAGCGATGCAGGACGAGGCGCAGCACTATCTGAAGGAAGGCTTCCGCGCGTTCAAGATGCGCTTCGGCTACGGGCCGGCGCACGGGCAGCAGGGGGTGGTCGAGAACCTGAAGTCGGTCGCGGCGATCCGCGAGGTGATCGGCTACGACAACGACCTGATGCTCGAGTGCTACATGGGCTGGAATCTCGAATACGCGAAGCGGATCCTGCCGAAGCTCGAGAAATACCAGCCGCGCTGGCTCGAGGAACCAGTGATCGCCGACGACATCGACGGCTACGCGGAGCTGAACCAGCTCACACGCATTCCGATCTCCGGCGGCGAGCACGAGTTCTCGCTGTACGGCTTCAAGCAGCTGCTCGACCGCAAGGCCGTGTCGGTCGTCCAGTACGACACGAACCGCGTCGGCGGGATCACGATGGCGCACAAGATCAACGCGCTGTGCGAGGCGTACAGCGTGCCGGTGATCCCGCATGCGGGCCAGATGCATAACTATCACCTGACGATGAGCACGCTCGCGTCGCCGATGAGCGAGTACTTCCCGATGTTCGACGTCGAGGTCGGCAACGAGCTGTTCTATTACATCTTCGACGGCGAGCCGGTGGCCGAAAACGGCTTCCTGCAACTGCGCGACGACGTGCCGGGCCTCGGCCTCACGCTGAAGACCGAATTCCTCGACCAGTTCGACATCGTGGAATGAGGCCGACCATGAACGCACGCTACCAGGGCGTCTTTCCGGTCGCGCCGACGATCTTCGACGCGCACGGCGCGCTCGATCTCGACGGCCAGCGCCGCTGCATCGACTTCATGATCGATGCCGGTTCGCAGGGCCTCTGCATCCACGCGAACTACTCCGAGCAGTTCGCGCTCGGCGACGACGAACGCGATCTGATCACGCGCACCACGCTCGAGCGCGTCGCGGGCCGCGTGCCGGTGATCGTCACGACGTCGCACTTCAGCGCGCGGATCTGCGCGGAACGCAACCGGCACGCGCAGGCGCTGGGGGCGGCGATGGTGATGGTGATGCCGCCGTACCACGGCGCGACGTTTCGCGTGCCGGAGGCATCGATCCGCGCGTTCTTCCACGAGGTAAGCGACGGCCTCGACATCCCGCTGATGATCCAGGACGCGCCCGCAAGCGGCGTTGCGCTGTCCGCGTCGTTCCTCGCGACGCTCGCGCGCGAGATCGATGCCGTGTCGTACTTCAAGATCGAGACGGCCGGCGCCGCGTCGAAGCTGCGCGAGCTGATCGCGCTCGGCGGCGACGCGATCGAGGGGCCGTGGGACGGCGAGGAAGGCATCACGCTGCTCGCCGATCTCGACGCCGGCGCGACCGGCGCGATGACGGGCGGCGGTTATCCGGACGGGATTCGCCGGATCGCCGACGCGTATTTCGCCGGGCGCCGCGACGAAGCGTGCGAGCAGTACGCACGCTGGCTGCCGCTGATCAACTACGAGAACCGCCAGTCGGGCTTTCTGACCGCGAAGGCGCTGATGCTGGAAGGCGGCGTGATCGCGTGCGACCGGCCGCGCGCACCGTGGCCGGAATTGCATCCGCAGGTGCGGGCCGGGCTGCTCGACGTCGCGCGGAGACTCGACCCGCTCGTGCTGCGCTGGGGGCATTAGACGTTCGGGCGCATGCGGTGTGCGCTTCACGGCTCCGGCCCGACGCGCACGCCGCGCGGCCGGACAGACGTTCGCGCCGATGGGGAATGCGCGCATGCGTTGCGCATCGGCGGTTAACCCCCGTGCGGATTCGTCACGGCGTGACAGCGGTCCATCAGAAGATCGCTGAAGCAGATCAACAATATTGGAGACATCATGAATTCGTTGACCCCGGCCACCCCGGCATACGAAGCCGGCGAAGCCGTTCCGCGCCGCCGCTGGCTGCGCGTGATTCCGCCGCTGCTGCTCGCCTGCATCATTTCCTACATGGACCGCGTGAACATCGCGTTCGCGATGCCCGGCGGGATGAACGCCGAGCTCGGCATGGACGCGACGATGGCCGGCCTCGCCGGCGGCATCTTCTTCTTCGGCTACCTGTTCCTGCAGATTCCCGGCGGCCGGCGCGCGGCGCTCGGCAGCGGCAAGAAGTTCATCGCGTGGTCGCTCGTGAGCTGGGCCGTGCTGTCGGTGCTGACCGGGCTCGTCACGCATACCTGGCAGCTGCTGGCGCTGCGCTTCCTGCTCGGGGTGGCCGAGGGCGGCATGCTGCCCGTCGTGCTCACGATGGTCAGCCACTGGTTCCCCGACCGCGAACGCGGCCGCGCGAATGCGATGGTCATCATGTTCGTGCCGCTCGCCGGCATGATCACCGCGCCGCTGTCCGGCTTCATCCTCGCCGCGTATGACTGGCGTCACCTGTTCTTCAGCGCGGGCGCGCTGTCGCTGCTGTGCCTGATCGCGTGGATGATGTTCGCCGACGACGGCCCGGAGACCGCGCGCTGGGTGTCGCCGCGCGAGAAGGCGTACATCCTCGACGCGCTGCGCGACGAGCAGGAACGCAAGCGCGCGGCCGGCACGCCGGCCGCCGCATCGTTCGGCGAGATGCTGCGCAACCCGACGATCTGGCTGCTCATCGCGATCAACTTCTGCTATCAGGTCGGCATCTACGGCTATACGATGTGGTTGCCGACGCTGCTGAAAAACCTCACGCACGGCGGGATGGGAAAGGTCGGCCTGCTCGCGATGCTGCCGTATGTCGCGATGGTGATCGGGATGTTCGTCACGTCGTATTTGTCTGACCGAACCGGCAAGCGACGCCTGTTCGTGCTGCTGCCGCTCGTCGGCTTCGCCGCGTGCCTCGCGCTGTCGGTGCTCACGCATGAATCGATGGCCGTGTCGTTCGCGTTCCTGATCGGCTGCGGCTTCTTCCTGCAGGCGGCCGCCGGCGTGTTCTGGGCGATTCCGCCGAAGCTGTGCAGCGTCGAGACGGCCGGCAGCGCACGCGGCCTGATCAATGCGCTCGGCAATCTCGGCGGGTTCTGCGGCCCGTATGCGGTCGGCGTGCTGACCCAGCACGTGAGCGCGGCGGCCGGTGTGTACAGCCTGGCGGTCACGCTCGCGGTGGCCGGCCTGCTCGCGCTGACGCTGCCGAAGCGCTGCGAGGACTGAACCCTGATACCTGATATGCAGGCCCGCGAACGAAATAACGGAGACACGCCATGAACGACATCCTGCTGCTGGTGCAGAAATGCGCCCATACCTTCAGTTTCTACGACCTCGACACGAAAGCCGCGCTCAAGCACATCGTGCTGCCGAACTTCCCGCACGAGTTCACCGTCGACGCGAACGACCGCTACGCGTATGTCGGCATCTTCGGGATCGAGACCGCGTGGTCGCGCGGCCATGAAGGCGACCACCGGATCGCCGAGATCGACCTCGTCGAGCGCACGCACACGCGCATGCTCGACCTGTGGCCGTACTACCGGCCGCACGGCATGGCGAGCGACCGCGACGGCCGGTTGTACGCGATGAGCGAGGCGCACGACATGCTGCTCGTGTTCGACGAGCCGACCCGGCAGCCGGTGCCGAACATGGCCGTGCCGTCCGGCGGCGTGAAGACGCACCTCGTGACGCTCACACGCGACGCGAGCCGCGCGTACGGCGTGCACCTGCTGTCGAACACGGTCACGCAATTCCATCCACGCGACGCGACGGTCGCGCCACGCGCGGTGATGCCCGGCCCGCGCCCCGAAGGCAATGCACTGTCGGCCGACGAGCGCACGCTGTTCGTCGCGAATCGCGGCGACGACACGCTCGTCGAGATCGACACGGAGACGATGACCTGCGGCCGCCGCGTGAAGACGCGCAGCGATCCGAACCGCATCTACCGGACCAGCGCGCCGGACGGCCGCGACCTGCTGCTGCTGACCAATTCGGGCGAACGATCGATCTCCGTGTTCGATGCGCGCCAGCTAGAGGAGATCGAACGCATCTCGCTGCCCGCGAACCCGACCGCGCTGTCGTTCCATCCGTCGCGGCGCGTCGCCTACGTGTCGTTCCAGGACGACTACGTGCGCGAACTCGATCTCGATACCTGGCGTTTCGTCGGCGCGCTGGCGACGCTGCGCGAGCCCGACGCATCGTATGTGCTCGCGGGAGCACGCTGACATGCGCGACGGAGCGCCGCCCGACGGATCGCCGCCCGAAGAGTCGCCGCCCGACGGCATGCCGGATGCGCTCGTCGATGCGCATCACCACCTGTGGAAGCTCGATGCGGGCGCGCACTATCCGTGGCTGCAGACGCAATACGATCCGGCGCGCTTCATGTTCGGCGATTACGCGGCGCTGTGCCGCGATTTCGGCGTGGACGATTTCCGGCACGCGGCGCAACGCGCGCCGATCGTCGCCAGCGTGCACGTCGAGGCCGAACGCGCACGCGACGAAGCACTGGGGGAAACGCGCTGGCTGCACGAAGTCGCGGCGGAGCACGGGTTGCCGTCGGCAGTCGTCGCGTGGGCCGACCTGCTGGCCGGCGATGCGGACGAACGGCTCGCCGAACAGGCCGCGTGGCCGCGCGTGCGCGGCGTGCGCTTCAAGCCGCGCACCGCGTCGTCGCCGGATGCACCTGTCGACGGGCCCGGCACGCTGCACGATCCGCGCTGGCCGGCCGCGCTGGAACGCGTCGCCGCGCTCGGCCTGTGCTGGGATCTGCGCGTGCCGTTCTGGCATCTCGGCGACGCGGCCGCGCTGCTCGCCGACGCACCCGCTGTCGACGTCGTGCTCGAACATGCCGGGCTGCCGTGGGATCGCTCGGACGCAGGGCTCGCGCGCTGGCGCCGCGGCATGGAAGCGCTCGCGGCGTCGCCGCGCGTGGCCGTGAAGATTTCCGAACTCGGCTTGCGCGACGCCGCGTGGAACGACGCGGACAACGCGCGGATCATTCGCGACACGATCGCGATCTTCGGCTGGGAACGCTGCCTGTTCGCCAGCAACTTCCCGGTGGCCGGCCTGCGCGTGTCCTATCCCGCGCTGCTGCGCACGTTCGCCCGCGCGATGGCGAACCTCGACGACGCGGCACGCCGCGCGATCTGGCATGACAACGCGGTGCGCGTTTACCGGATTGCGCTCGATGGGCCATCCCGGCCGGCTCGCGGATAACGCCGCTTTCCGCGCCTTTCCCCATCTCGTCGATCGGGCATCACGCCGAGCCGCTGCCGCCGGCCAGGTGGCAGCGCGGTCGCGTATTCGCCCCTTCGCCCGTAATCGTGCTTGACCCGGCCCTTGGGGTCGCCTTTATGCTGTCCACAACGAATCGACAGCAGAGAGAGGTGACGGATGGGTACGTCCACGCCCCGTTTGAGCGCATCGGCGGCCGCCGCGCAGCTCGGCGTATCGGTCAAGGCGCTGCGGCTGTACGAACAGCACGGCCTCGTGACACCGGAGCGCACACCTTCCGGATACCGTGCCTACGGCCCGGACGACCTCGCACGCGCGGCCGACATCGCGGCGCTGCGAGCGCTCGGCTTCAGTCTGGCACTGGTGGCGAGCGTGCTCGATGGCGATGCACGCAGCCTGGACGACGCGTTGGCCGCTCACGAAGCAGTGCTTGAGCACGGCATTCAGGATCTCGTGCGCAAGGTCGACAGCGTGCGCGCGATCCGCGCCGGCCTTGCGCGCGGCCGGATGCCGGCCGACGGCGAACTGGCGCGGCTGCTCGACGATACCGGCGCCGGCGTCGCGTTCAGCCTGCCGTGGCCGTGGGGCGGCGAGTGGTTCGAGTGTCGCGATATCCGGCCGTTGAACTACATCATCGGCTCGCTGGGAAGCGGCAAGACGCGGCTGGCGCTTCGGCTGGCCGACGCGCTGCCAGGCGCCGCGTTCGTCGGCCTCGATCGGCTGGAAAACGATGGCGCTGCCGCATGCGATTCGTTGCGCGTCGATCCGGAACTGAAGTCGCGCGTCGACCGCGCATCGGCCGCGCTTGCCCGCAACGGCGCGACGCCGTCGGCAGCGTTGACTGCGCTGCTCGTCAGTCTCGAAGCGGATGGCCCGCGCGCGCTGGTCGTCGACATGATCGAACAGGATCTCGACCGGCCCACGCAACAGGCGTTGATCGCCCATCTGCGCGAACGCGCAACCGCCGGCATGCGGCCGCTGTTCCTGCTGACGCGCTCGTCGGCCATCCTCGATCTGTCGGCGGTTGGTCCGAACGAATCCATCATCCTGTGCCCGGCCAATCACAGCCCGCCTTCGCGCGTGGCGCCTTACCCGGGCGCCCCCGGCTACGAAGCGGTTGCCACGTGCCTTGCGTCGCCCGAGATCCGCGAGCGGATCGCGCGTCGGCCGGAAGTGGCGTAAGCCGTCATCGGTTCCTGGCGCCGGCGACAGGCCGGCGCATCGACCGTCACGACTCCAGCCGCCCCATCCTGCGCGCCATCGCCGGACTCACCGCACACCCCGGATCGAACCCGAAGAATTCGAGCACGTGCCGCGCGACGTCGTCGCGATCGTTGTCCGCGCAGATCATGTGATAGCTGTTCTCCAGCACGATCCCGCGCGCATCGGGCATCTTCTCCAGCAGGAAATCGGCCGAGCGCAGGCTCGTCAGCTCGTCCTCGCGCGCATGCAGCACGAGCGTCGGGCATCGCGTATCGGCCGCGGCCTCGAGCGCCCAGTCGCGCATCCGGTCGACCTGCCGCACGCACGCGAGCGGCACCCACGCATAGTGGAAACCGTCCTGCCGCTCGAACTTCTTCTTCACGATCGCGCGGATCGTCGCATTCTTGATGCCGAACGGCTCGCCCTCCTCGACGCGCATCCGCTCGGCCACACCCGGCACGCGATACAGCACATGCCGCAGCGACCGATACCACGGCGTCGACCAGCCGTCGATGAACACCGGCGTGGCCAGCAACGCGAGCCGGCCGCGCGCATGCTGCACGCGTTGGCACAGCAGCAGCGCGACCAGCGCGCCCATGCACATGCCCGCGACATGCAGCGTGTCGTACTCGCGTTCCAGCACGCGATATTGCTCGGTCACCGCGTCGAGCCACGTCTCCGCGCGCACGCCGACGAGATCCTCGGGGCGCGTGCCGTGCCCCGGCAGCGTGATCATGTGCGTGTCGCCGCCCGCGCGCCGCATCGCCTTGTGCAGCGAACCGAGATCGTATTGCGTGCCGCCGAGCCCGTGGATCAGCAGGACGCCCGTGCGACCTGTCATGACGCGTGTCCGCTCATTCGTCCGCCGGCCACACGCGCTCGATCTGCCAGACGCCCGCGACCACCGTCACGTCGACATTCGAATCGAGCAGCGGCGCGCCGTGATCGGTGATCGTCTGCGTACCGCCGTCGCGCTGCACGACGCGCAACGACAGCGACGCGCGATCCTCGCCCGCGATCTCCGCATTCCAGTAGTCGCTCAGCGCAGCGCGGTCGCCCGGCTGCACGCGTTCGAGCACGAGCGGCACGCTCGCGATCTGTGCGTGTTCGACGCCGACGCCGAACACGCGCTCGACGTCGCCGCTCCACTCGATCCGGCCCGACTCCGGATCGAGCACATATGCGATCTGGCCGGCGCTGGCGAGCGCGAGCTCCATGTTGTTCTGCAGCACCGCCGCATGCTCGTGCACCCGTTCGCGCGTCGTCTTCAGCGTGCTCACCGTCAGCACCAGCAGCGACGCGACCGCCAGATAGAGCTGCGCCTCGAGCAGCGAACTGCCGTAGTGCTCGTGGAACGACGCGAACGGGCCGTCGCCCTGCGCGGTCTGCTCGATCACGATCAACGCAAGTATCAGCACCGACGACGAACCCGCGCGGCCGCCGAGCAGCAGCGTCACCGCGACGGTCAGGAACAGCGGGACATACGTGAACGCGAAGCCGGCGCCCGTACCGAATTTCCGCGACGTGTCGCCGTCGAAGATCACGAGCGCGACGATCGCGAGCAGCACGAACGCGACGACGCCGAGCATCAGGTCGAAGCGCTCGTGATCGCCCGAACGGTGCGCGCGGAAGCGCGACCACGACGCGAGCACCGGCGTGACCAGCAGCACGCCGACGAAATCGGAAGCTGCCCATACGAACCACACGTCGAAGAACGACGCGTCCTTGAGCGTCGCGTACCACGCCGCGCCGCCGATCGCGCCGACGACGCCCGCGATCAGCCCGGCGAGGATCACCGAGCGCAGGAAATACAGCCCTTCGAGCGAGAAGCGCACGCGCTGTACGAGCCACACCGCGAGCGCGGCCGCGCCGACTTCGTCGACCGTGAACAGCGCCGCGTTGACCAGGCTGCCGTGTTCGATGCCGCTCAGCGCGAGCTGCGCGACGAGGAACGCGCCGGCCAGCGTCGGCCATTCGCGCAGCGGCCGCAGCATGAACGCACCGACCGTCACGCCGGCCGGCAGCCAGATATAGCCCGTCAGCCGGACGGGGCCGTTGAACTCGTGCGAGATGTAGCCGGTCGCGAGATACAGCACTGCCCAGAGCAGCGCGGCGACGAGCCCCGGGCGGGAACGTTTGGTGTCCATCGAGGATTCCTGTGTGCTGCGCCGTGCGGACGAGCGCGCCGGCCGCGTTGTCAACGGCAGGCGCGCCGGCCACCGGCGCGTACGCGATGTGCGCATCATATGCGGCGGGAGCGGACGGGGGAATACCGAAGCCGGAAGCGCATCGATCGGCCGGCGGTACCCCCGCAAGTCGGCGCTTGTGACCGGCAAAGTATCGGAAAAGTTCGTTGTTTGCCGGACGCTATCAGGACAGGTCAGCGTGTCGTCCTGGCCGGACGGCCAAAATCGCGCGCAGCCGGTCGATCACGACTAACATGAAAGACATCCGAAAGCGTTCGTTTCAGGTATCGTCCACGTCTCCAGCCAGCATTCCGTATGACCACACGCAATGGAAACAGTACCGGCCCGGTCGATATCGGCCCCTTTGATGCCATGAGCCGATTTCGCGTCACGTACGACGGGCCCGCGCTCCAATCGTCCGAGATGGACGTGCGCGAACTTGCACCCGCGCTGCTTGCAATCGGCGATTTGCTCGACGCGTCGACCCGCGCGCTGTGCGGCGATCAGGTTCGGCCGCAGGTAAACGTGCGCGGCAGCTTCAAGACCGGCAGCTTCGGCATCGACTTCACGCTCGCAACATCGCTGCTCGGCCGCATGCGCGACATGCTGAGCGGCAACGAAGGCACGGCGCTCGCCAATGCGGTCACGATCCTGACCGCGCTCGGCGTCGCCGCGCCCCGGGCAAGGAATGGGCTCTTCGCCGTCCTCAAATGGCTGCGCGGGCGCGAAATCCAGCAAGTGCGGATGCAGGACCACACCGCGGTGCTGCACGTCGACGGCGACGAACTCGAGATCGACCTGCCCGTCCTCACCCTGCTGCGCGACGTCCGCGTTCGCAATGCAACCGCACAAGTCCTTGCGCCGCTCGCGCGTGAAGGCATCGTGATTTTCGCGGCCGGCACCGATACGGAAGTCATCGAGACGGTCGCCCGCAACGAGATCGCGTGGTTTCTCGCGCCCGAACAAGCCGATGCGCTCCTTCTCGACGAACATCGAAAGATGGCGTTCTCGATCGTGTCGCTCGCGTTCAAGGACGACAACAAGTGGCGACTGTACGACGGCTCATCGACGATTCACGCGGCGATCACGGATACCCGCTTCCTGTCGCGCGTGAACAACAGCCAGATCCGCTTCAGCAAGGGGGACGTGCTCGTCTGCAATGTCCGAATGCAGCAGTGGCAAACCTCGGACGGCGCAAAAACCGAATACGAGGTCACGGATGTTCTCGAACATCGCCCGGCCGGCCGGCAGATTCAGTTGCCCGGCCTTTGATCCGCGTCGAAGATCAAGCTCCCGACACAACCCGTCATCCATCATGAAACCGACGATCGATCTGCGTCCTGCCTCCTTGGAGGACCTCCCGTTCCTGCGGGCCCTCCGCCGGCTCACGATGACCGAGCACTTGCAACGGGTCGGCGCGCCGACCGACGACAAAGCGCACGACCGGCGCATCCGCGCGCACTTCGAAGACGCGATGATCGTCTGCGAAGGCGCCACCGCAATCGGCTTGCTGAAGGTGACGCGCTCCGCCGGCGAATGGCACGTCCATCAGATCCAGATCCTCCCTGCCCGCCAGGGCCGGGGCATCGGCGAAGCCGTGCTGCGCGAACTGCTGACCGATGCGGCACGCGAGAACGTGTGCGTATCGCTCAGCGTGCTGCACGGCAATCCGGCGCGGCGCCTCTACGAACGGCTCGGCTTCCGGCCTGCATCGGAAACGGAAACGAGTGCGAGCCTCGTCTGGCGCGCATGACGCGTCACTATCGACGCCGCGCTATTGCGTGATCTTTGCGTCCTTCAGCAACTTGCCGATCATCTGTGCACTCGCCTTCTCGACCGCAATCGCCTGCAATTGCTGCTGAAGCACCGGCTTCGCAGTCTCGAAGCCCGGCACCTGCGTCGGCCGCTTCGCATCCAGCTTCACGATGGCCCGCACGCCATCGACCGGGATCGAATCCTTCGTCGCTGCGCCGACCGTCAGTTTCTCGAGCGCCTGCGCGATCGGCAGCGGCAATCCGCCCGTCTTGCCTTCCGCCGCCGGCGTATTGAAACTCACCCACGGCAGCTCGCCGCCGGCATCGCGGCTCGGCGCCATGCTGTACTGGCGCGCCAGCCCGTCGAACGACTTGCCCGACTTCAGCTCGCTCAGCACGGTCGCGGCCGTCGCCGGATCCCTGACGACGATCAGCCGCGGCTTGTACTCGTTCTTGCCAAGCGCCGCGACGAGCGCGTCGTAACGCGCCTTGACCTGCTCGTCGGTCACCGGCTCGGGCTTCACGTTGTCGCGCACGTACAGTTGCACCTCGGCATTCGCCTTCGCCTGCTGGATCGCTGCCTTGACCTCGGGCTTGTCCGCGTAGTTCGCTTTCTCCGCGGCCTGCTGAACCAGCACGCGCGTGATCAGTTGCTGCTTGATCGCGTCGCGGATCTGCGGCGAGTCGGGCTGCCCCGACGCGCGCAGCACTGCATCGACGTCCGCCTGCGTGATCGCCGTGCCGTTGACGGTCGCAACGGTTGCCGTCGCGCCGGACGGCTGCGACGCTGCCGCCGTCTGGGCGAGGGTAGGACCGCTCAGCACGCCCGCCAGCGCGGCAATCAGCAACAGGCGGTTCGGTGTCGTTTTCATCTTCATCGTTTGATCGCTTCGTGCTCAAGGAACGCGGCATGGGGCTGCCGCGCAGGTTCGCCGGCGCAGCAACGCATCGGCGCAACCGCTCATTCAGGTTCAACATCACGAGCACAGACAGCCTCCGCCCGTGCCGCTGTCATTGTGCACGGAACCGCGTTTGCGCGTCGGGAGGTTGGGGACGGCCGCACAAGGCGGCGAAGCGCGCGTTGCGCGCACCGTTCATCGTAAACGTCGAATACGATCGTTGCTTCGCGGGCCCGGCCGCCAGTCGAAGCGGCGACAGGCACGCTTCACCGGCACCGGCCGCACCGCCGTCAGGGCGTCCATCGATACACGGTGATGCTGTTCCCCTTCACGTTGTTCTTCATCACCACATACTCGCCGTTCGACCGGCGGTACGCGCGAATGCTGTACATCGCGTCGATCGCGCTGCTGGTATCCACGGTCGCGGGGCTCGCGTTGACCAGCGTGGTGTCGAGGTTGCCGGTGGTGAGGTTGAACGCGTCGACATTAGGCCACAGCGGCCCGCTGCTGCTGAACCAGTAACCGACGAACAGATGATTGCCGGCCGCGTCGATCGATTTCGCGCCGCTGTGCG
Source organism: Burkholderia sp. DN3021 (assembly GCF_049805555.1). Taxonomy (NCBI): domain Bacteria; kingdom Pseudomonadati; phylum Pseudomonadota; class Betaproteobacteria; order Burkholderiales; family Burkholderiaceae; genus Burkholderia; species Burkholderia sp. DN3021. The sequence continues at coordinate 87,380 of NZ_JBNCAB010000004.1, forward strand.
GCAGCGTGATCACCGGATCCGGCTTCGTCGTGTTGCCCGCGCTCCAGCCGTGATACACCTCGATGCGCGTGCCGATCGACGTCCAGTCGTTGGTCCCGACCGCGCCCTGCGCGAGCACCATCGTGTCGCTGTCCGCGAGATAGACGATGCGCGTCAGCGGCTGGATGCTGGCGGGAACGCGGGTCGCGACGCCCGGCCCCCACGACGGCTTGCCGCTCGCGTCGAAGCCGGTCAGCGGGTAATGGTAGATCGCGCCGGTCTTGTCCAGGCCGGCCCACACGCCGCCCTTGCTGTCGAGGCTGAACCCGCTCGTGACGCGCTGCGTCGTGTTGAACGCGGGGCCCGGAATCGATCCATCCGGAATCGCGATATAGCCGTTCGCCGCGTTGAAATGGAAGAAATAAAAGACCGGCGGATTCTGCCCCGCCGCGACGAGGATCCGGTTCGCGCCGACGGACGTGAGCAGCCCGAAATGCTCGTCGCGCTGCGTGTCGCTCATATTGATGCGCGGATCCGACGGGTACGCGAACGGATCGACGGTGTTCGCGACGAACGTGCCGCCCGCGCTGCCGCTGTATACGTGCGTGCCGCCATAGAACAGCGCGCCGTCCGTGACCGGGTCCGGCGCAGCGATGCCTTCGAAGTTCAGCGACTGCAGCGTCCAGAGCAGGCTGCCGGCGCTGCTGTATGCATGAATGTCGGTGGCGCCGTTGCGGCCGAGATCCCAGCTTCCGCCCCACGGGTTGTTGAGCACATAGAGATTGCCGGCGCTGTCCTTGCCGATTCCGGCGATGCGCGTGAAGCGTTTCGCGCCGACCTGCCCCTTGATGCCCGTCGTCGTGTCGAGATAGCCGCCGCGCACGCCGAACGTGCCGGCCAGCGCGGGCCGGCCCGACACCGTATAGCGCTTGACGTTCATGTCGGGTCCTTCGTCGCCCACCATCAACTGCCCGGCCGCCGCATCGAAATACAGCGCCGACGGCTGCGACCCGGCCGGCATCCGGATCGTGTTCAGCAGCGCACCGGCCGGGCTGAAGCCGACGACCGAGCCCGCGCTTTTCTGCGCGACCCACACGTTGCCCGCGCCATCCACCGTGAGCGCGCCCGGCCCCGACACGTTGATGTCCCGCTGCCAGACGCCGTCGGTGGTGAACACGCGCACGCGATTGCCGTAGAAGTCGCTCGCATAGAGCAGCGAGCCGGCCGTCGCGAGCCCGGTGACGACGTCGATGCGCGGCTGGTTGGTCGCCGCGCTGATCTGGATCACGCGGTCGCGATACTTCGTGGCGCGGTTGTACCGCCCGACCGCGCCGCTGCCGTAGGTTTTGCCGGGCTGCAGCGCGACGAACAGCGACGTCGCGTTGCCCGTGATCGCGCTGCCCTGGAATTCCGAATGCGTGCCCATCGAGCCGACGCTCTTGCCGTTCTGGTAGATCGCGACACCGCCTTCGTCTTCGTCCCACATCGACGCCGTGTAGACGACGCCTTCGGGCGCAACCCACATCGAGCGCGCGACGTTGCCGACGTGGGCCGCGAGCGTGCCGTACGTGTTCGCCAGCCAGTCGGTGGTGTTGCCTGCGTGAGCGGCCGGCGCGATCGCGGCGATTGCGGCGATTGCGGCGGCAAGAAACGCAGCCTGAATACGTTTTCCAGCGACCATGACTGATGCTCTCCTGAATGGGGCAAACATTCACATGAGGGGGCGGCTGGCCGGATGGCTTGAAATCCGCGATGCGTAAATTGTTCCGCTGAATCATCCGGCGCAGTCGGTATTACGTGCGGCCTGCGTTCGATAATGAGCAGGGCGAGAATAGCGTTATATAAATCGAAAAAAATTGCGGACCGTCCGTGCCATGGCGCTTTTCGCCGAATCGGCTTCGATCGCATCGCCCGTGGCAACCAGGCACCCCGACAGCGGGCGCGGCGGTGCGACAGTGAATGTTCACTTGCGCGCTCGATCGGGAATGGGGGAAACCGGAGAAATCAGGCCGTTCGCCTGCGAGAATATCGCAGCTGGTTCAACGACGAAAGATTGAAACCGCGAATGCCGTTTACGGCGAATCGGGAAAAAGCTACCGCATGCAATGCGGAATCATTGCCCCAAAAACAAATCGCCGGCCTGAATCCGTTTCGAATCCAGGCCGGCGATTGTCATTTACTGTGGAGCAGGCAATGCGCCGTCGCCGCCGCGTTGCCACACATCATGCCGATGCCGACGTCTCCGGCACCTTCACCTGCATGACGCGCCCTCCGTCTGGATCATCGTCGTCGCGCGGCGCGTCGAGCTGCCCTTCCCACTTCGCGACCACGGCCGCCGCGATCGAGTTGCCGACGGCGTTGGTGGCCGAACGCCCCATGTCGAGGAACATGTCGACGCCCATGATCAGCAGCAGCCCCGCTTCGGGCATGTTGAACTGGTTGAGCGTCGCCGCGATCACGACCAGCGATGCGCGCGGCACGCCTGCCATCCCCTTCGACGTCACCATCAGCATCAGCAGCATCGTGATCTGCGTGCCCAACGGCAGATGGATGCCGTACACCTGTGCGATGAACAGCACGGCGAACGTGCAGTACATCATCGAGCCGTCGAGGTTGAACGAGTACCCGATCGGCAGCACGAAGCTCGAGATCCTGCGGTTCACGCCGAAGCGGTCGAGCGCGTCCAGCAGCTTCGGATACGCGGCCTCGGAGCTCGCCGTCGCGAACGACAGCAGGAACGGCTCGCGGATCAGCCGGATCAGCGTGAACGCGCGCTTGCCGAGGAACGTCACGCCGGCAAGCGTCAACACGCCCCACAGCAGCGCCAGCGCCAGATAGAAGCTCGCCATGAACTTCGCGAACGTGAGCAGGATGCCGAGCCCTTCGGTCGTGATCGTCGACGCCAGCGCCGCGAACACCGCAACCGGCGCGAACCACATCACCGCGCCCGTTACCTTCAGCATCACCTGCGCGAGATCGTCGATCACGCCGGTCAGGCGCTTGCCCGCTTCGCCGAGCGCGGACAGCGCAGTGCCGAAGAAGATCGAGAACACGACGATCTGCAGGATTTCATTGTTCGCCATCGCCTCGGCGATCGACTTCGGCACCAGGTGAACCACGAAATCCTTCAGCGTGAATGCGCCCGTCTTGAGGTTGAGGGCCGCGTCGGACGCCGGCAACGGCAGGCTCAGATGGCTGCCCGGCTGCAGGATCGTCGCGGTCAGCAGGCCGAGCAGCAACGACGTGAACGACGCGATGAAGAACCAGCCGAACGCCTTGACGCCCACGCGGCCGACCGCGCCGCCGTCGCCCATCTGCGCGATGCCGACGGTCAGCGTCGCGAATACCAGCGGCGCGATGATCATCTTGATCAATCGCAGGAACACGTCGGACAGCAACGACACGTAGCCGGCGACTTCCTTGGCCATCTTCGGGTCCGGAAACGCGCTATGGCACGCGTAACCCACTGCGATACCAAGAATCATCGCAACGACGATGTACTTGGTAATGTTGTGCTTCTTCATTAGCAATCCAAATTACAGAGCGTGTGCTTCTAACGGCTGGAAAATTATTCGCGTCCGGCTGCAAATCGGAACTCACGTCGCCATGCGTGCGACAGGCCCGCGTCCGGCGGTCGCCAGGGCGGACAGGGGGGGCATTCTAACGCAAATGGCGCGCCGGCTTTCAAATCTGAAAGAAAAGGCGGTTGATCTGCGTCCATGCGGCCGCCGGAAAGGCGGGCTTTGTCGCGATCCGGCCGAACGGCGCGAGCGGCCATCGAGCGCCGCGACCTCGACGGACAGGCCGCCTGCGTCGACCGACGACGACACGGGAAGACGATCGCGACACATTCGCACAAAGATGCGCAGACCTCGACACTACCGCGCGTAACCTCTATGTAATATTTCGAAATGGTTCGCGTTGCCGTCACGCCCGAGCGGCAATGCGCAATCGCGAGTCGGGAATGCGCAGCCGCGTTCGAGCCATTGTTCCAGACAGGGCAAGTCGTTCGCTTGATAAGCAGTCCTCCCAATGAATGAACGGGAAAAATCGGCATCGTGATGAACATTCTGTACACCAACTTCCACGGCGACTATGGCGGCGGTCAGGATACCTACGTCCGCGATCTCGCCGCCGCGATGAGCCGGCATCACCGCGTGACCGTCGCGTCGCCGGAAGGAAGCCGCCTGTCGCGGCTGTTGAAGGACAGCCCCGACGTGGCCATCTTCGACATGGAATTCAAACCGCGCTGGAACCGGCTGTGCCAGGAGCTTGTCCGGCTGCGCCAGCGGATCGTCGCCGAGCGCTTCGACGTCGTTCACGTCAACGGGTCCGCCGATCACCGGCAGGTGATGCTGGCGCTGCTCGGGTGCCGGCACCGGCCCGCGGTCGTGCTCACCAAGCACAACACGTATCGCGCCGACAGCTTCGGCAACCTGCTGCGTGCACGGCTTGCGACCGACCATACCATCGCGGTCAGCGACTATGTCGCGGGCATGCTCGCGCTCCGGTCGCCGTACGGGAACGTCACGGTCGTCAAGCACGGCGTGCGCAGGCAGGCTGCGGAACGACCTGCGAGCGACGAGATCCGCCGCCGCAAGGTCGCGCTGTTCGGGCCGTCCGGTGCGGACGCGATCGTGCTGGGCAGCAGCGCCGGCACCGCGCCGGAAAAAGGCTGGATGGATCTGATCGCGGCGTTGGGCCGCCTGCCCGAACACGAGCGCGAGCGGTTTCGCGTGCTGCTGGTCGGTGCTGAGCCGTCCTGCGACCAGCGCGAGCAGATCGCGCGGCACGGCATGACGTCGCGCATCGCATTCACCGGACGGCTCGACGACGTATGCGCGCCGTTCTCGATCATCGACGTGTCGTTCGTGCTGTCGTACCACGAGAGCCTGTCGTACGCGTGCCGCGAAGCAATGTCGCTGGGCTGCCCCGCGATCGTGACGCGCGTGGGCGGGCTGCCCGAGAACGTCGAGCCGGGCGTGGACGGATGGGTCGTTCCGCCGCGCGAGCCCGAAGCGATCGGGGAGATCCTGCGCGCGATCGTGCGCGAGCCCGGCTGCGTCCGCGCGATGGGACGCAGCGCGCGGCTGAAAGGCAAGCGCGAGTTCTCGTTCGACACATTCGTCGACGCGACTTTGTCCGTCTATCAGAAATCGATTCGACACAACCCGTATCGCTGGGTGGCATCGTTGAGGTCCATGTAATGGCCATGAATATCTGGAAGAAGTATTGGGACCTGCGGACGCAGGAGTGCCCGTGCGACGTGCACTTCGTCGAGTGGCTGGAATCCGTTCGCCTCAACGGCATCCGCATCTACCACTTCGGCACCGGCGGCCACCACCATGTCGGCGTGGCATGCGCGCGGCCTCACCTGAACAACACGGTCTTCGGCGTGACGGCGTCGCCGAAGGAATACAAGTCGTATGTCGATCTCGTCACGCGGCAACCGGAAGTCAGCAAGACCTACCTCGCGTATTTCGGCGACATCTATACGAGCAACTCGGACCTGCTGCCGTCGTTCGACGTCGTCACGCTGTTCCACCTGTGCGAATTCCGCGACGAGACGAACAGCCGCTATGGCGCGAAGACCGACGCGGAAGTGCTCGACCTGTTCGCCCGCCATACCGCACGCGAAGGTCACCTGCTGTTCTACAAGGGCTCGTCGGCCTATCGGAAGGCCGAACCTGTCATCGAACAATGGGCGGCGAATGCCGATTTCGTCGAGGTCGGCGACTTCAAGACCCTGCGGATTTTCCGCAAGGCCGCGTAACCCTGCGTTGTCACGATCCGCCGATGCTTCTGTCTGCCACGCGCTATCCGATCCTGATGTATCACCAGATACGCCCGCTGCCGCCGCCGCCCGACCGGCTGCGCGGCCTGAGCGTTGCGCCCGACGCGTTCCGCCGCCAGATGACGCTGTTCAGGCGGCTCGGCTACCGCGGCCTGAGCGTGCGCGAACTGCAGCCGTATCTGCGCGGCGAGCGCAGCGGAAAGGTCTTCGGCATTTCGTTCGACGACGGCTTTCTCAACGTGCTCACGCATGCGATGCCGGTGCTGGACGAACTCGGGTTCACCGCGACCTGCTATTTCGTCGCCGGCCGGTTCGGCGGCGAGAACGACTGGGATGCGGGCGCCGATACCGCACGCTCGCCGCTGATGACGTGCAAGGACATGCTCGCGTGGCGCGATCACGGCCACGAAATCGGCTCGCATACGCTCGATCACGTCGCGCTGTCGCACGTGCCGGCGCACGTGTCGGATCTTCAGGTAACCGAGTCGAAGCGGCGGCTCGAAGCGTTGAGCGGCCGGCGCGTCGAATCGTTCTGCTATCCGTACGGCGATCTGGACGCGCGCGTCCGCGACCAGGTCATCGCCGCCGGGTACGGCAATGCGACTACGACCCGGCGCGGTTGCGCCGACGCGTCCGACGATCCGTTTCTGCTGCCGCGAATTCCGGTAGCGGGCGGTGTCGGTGCGCTTCGGTTGCTGTTCAAGTGTGCGCGTTGGCGGGTGCGCAAGCGCGGGTAGCGCTGGGAACGGCGCTTGTGACATGGCGAAATGGTAAAGCGTCGGCACCGAATTCGATCCGGCCGATGCCGGCGCACGGATCGATGCCTTTGTCGAATCAAGGTTTTCCGGATCGCGGCCGTCGCCACCGCGATCGCCGCGCGTGCGCGATCAGTCCGATGTTTCCCGCGCGAGTTTTGCCTGCCGCCGGCCCCGGTCGTTCACGATCTGGTGGCGCCGATGATCCGTCATCTTCTTCCACGCGCGCGCTTCGTCCCGCGTTCGCAGGCACGCCACGCAGTAGCCCGTTCTGCCGTCGAACGAGCACACGTCGATGCAGGGCGATTTGACCGCCATGCTTATTGCCCCCGCGTCGCCGGCACGACTTCGACGGTGACATGCGACAGATCCTTGAACCGCTGGAGCACGCCGTGATAGAAGCGCGAATCCCGCTTCGGGTCGTCCGTCGCCACCGACACGACCGCACTCATGTGCCCCGGCCCGAGACGCCAGACGTGCAGGTCGTTGATCGTGTCGCCGCCGCCTTCGATTGCGCTGCGCACGTTGTCCACCAACCGACGGTCCGCACTCATGTCGAGCAGGATGCCGCCGGTGTCGCGCATCAATCCGTATGACCAGTTCGCGATCACGAGCGCACCGATGATGCCGGCCAGCGGATCCATCCAGAGCCAGCCGAACGCGCGCGCGAGCAGCAGCCCGACGATCGTCAGCACGGAGACCGCCGCGTCGGCAATCACGTGGACGTAGGCCGAACGGATGTTGTGATCGCGCGCCGCCGCCGCGGACGCGCCATGGTCGTGCTCCTCGAATGCGAGTTCGTGCTCGCGCCCGTTCAACCGGACAATCGCCCTGAATTCATGCGGCTCGGGAATGTTCTCGACCGACTCCAGGCACGCACCGCGCACGCTCATCGCGAACGCCTGCCGCGTACCGTCCGGACGAATCGTCGTGATCGATGCAGCCGTGAAGTCGCCGAGCGTCGTGCCGGAGATCGCCGGTGAGATCCGGAACACCGGCGGCACGCCGTCTTCGAAGATCGACACGAAGAACGCGCCGCCTTGGTCGAAGACCTTGTGCGTCACCTCATCGCGGTCATGGTCGTGATCGTCGTGCCCATGCCCGTGGTGATGCCCATGACCGTGCCCGTGGTGGTCGCCGCTCAGCAGCCAGACGCTCGCGATGTTGACGAGCAGGCCGGCAACCGCGATCGGAATGGCCTCGCCGAAATGGATCGGAACGGGCTCGAGCAAACGCGCGACCGCTTCATAACCGATCAGCAGCGCGATCATCGCGAGCACGATGGCGCTCGTGAAGCCTGCCAGGTCGCCGAGCTTGCCCGTGCCGAACACGAATCGCGGGTCGCTCGCATGCCGGCGCGCGTACGTGTACGCGAGCGCGGCGATCAGCATCGCACCCGCGTGCGTCGACATGTGCAGCCCGTCCGCGATGAGCGCCAGCGAGCCGAAAATCGACCCGCCGACGATCTCGGCCACCATCATTGCCGCGCACAGCGCGATGACCATCCAGGTCCTGCGTTCGTTCTGTTCGTGTGCGGCGCCGAGAAAGATGTGGTCGTGCCCTGCGCCGAAGGCGGCGTTCCTGAAGTCGCTCATCCCTGCCCCGATTATTTGAAGTAGCTGTGAACGACTTCGATCAGCTGTTCGGTCGCGCTGCCCTCGTCCTCGTGCCCCTCGGCATCGACAAGATGGCTGCGGATGTGATCCTCGAGCACGACCGCGAGCAGGCCGTTCATCGCACCGCGGCCGCTCGTGATGAGCTGGAGGATTTCGTTGCAGCCGCGCTCTTCCTCCAGCGCGCGTTCGATCGCTTCGACCTGTCCCTTGATCCGGCGGACACGATTCAGCAGCTTCTGCTTTTCCTTGACGGTGTGGCTCATGGCGATCCTTTCATATACCGGGGGGGAGTATATCCGGAAAGGATTTTCCATATAGTGGGTGGGGGTATGTCGGACAAGATAACAACGCTGTCGCTTCGCCTGCACAAGGATTTCGACGTCCTCGGACGATCGATCATTTCCCGGGCAACGCGGTGATCCAGGCCGAAATCGCGCGGCAGGACTGCAGCGCGCTCGTCGACATTCCTGCCGTCGCCGTGCGAGCCACACGCCGAAGATCCGGCTTTGCGTCGGCCGCCTGTGTCCTTGGCCGCTTGCGAAAGTAGAACGAGTGTCTTGTGCACGATCCTGCTGCCGCAAACGGCCTCAACACCGAGCACAAATGCGGGTCATGTCGCTGAAGTTACAGTCGACGCAAACGAGTGCGACGGAGACTCGCTCCAAGCAGCGCTCGCTTCAACCAAATTGGGCGGTCAGCCATCCTTCTGCCCATTTTGTCGCGTATGCAACCGCGTCATCGCGCGCATCGAAACCAGCCAGATCGCCGCTGGCGTGTACTTCCCGCTCGCCTCCGTCCAGAAGAACCGTGGTGATCCTCACATGCGCGATGTACTCTCCGTCCGCCCTGCGGGGTGTCGGATCGATTCGGAACCGTGTCGAATTGAAGAGCATGGGCTCCTCCCTGTTGGGTTACCGCGAACCAGGCTGTCGCGGGAGCAGCGCGAGAAAGCGTCGAATGTCAGGAAGTGCCATTGTCCGATCAGCCTCCTGACAGGATTCACGACTCGGCATCCCGCTTTTGCAGTGTGGCGCACGACCCGATACGAACATCAGGAAAGCATCCGCATCGACCTCGCAGCGATGGTCGCGGATAGACCGGCGAGCGAAATGCTGCCCCTGGGTAGGGATTGAAGCCCGTTGCTCCGGAATTCCTTCGGAGCCGCACTCGAGCGGTGGGACAAGAGAGGGGTGTCAAACACTTAGCAAGGGTGCCCAGCTGATCGGTCGCCTTTCACCAGATTCGACGAGAAGCCCGATCGCATTCATGGGAGCACGCTGAGCAATGCGTTGGAACCGATCAGGGGTCATCCAACGATTCGATGGTACGCCGTTCCATAAATTTGCATAGCGAAATTCCCTGCGAACGCGTGCCTCCAAGGCGTGTCGTCACACGACAGCACGGCACGAATCACGGCGACAGCGCGTATAGTGGAGCCAGCTTTCCCCGACATTCGCGCGTCTGTTCGAGAATCGGGCACCCGCAAGAGGTTCGAGGTCTGGCCGGTCGTTTTCGTACGTATCCTCGCCGGTTCCGGAAAGCAGTCGCGGCACTTGTGGGGCGACATCATTCATGTGCCGGGCCATGCATGGGGGCCGATTCGCATGGATGCTTCATCAGGCGTCGCGGGCTTCGAGCAGGCAGTGCCGGCCGGTGATATCAACAGGTGCATTCGCGCGATGTCCTGCGAATCGAACAGCGTCGACACGAGTTGGACCGGCTAACGTAAGCCCTCCCTGGAACAAACAGCGCCACCATGAAAATCGACCGCAGTTCCATTCCCCACTACCTCGTCCTACGTGCCGGCTGGCCACCCTACATGTTGAATGCAGACCGCCTGGTGCTCCGTCGCGAAGCGAGCCCGCTGCTGCGAGCGTTCGCGCGAACGCGCGGAAGGTGCGCACATGTCGATGACGTCGCGTGGAACATCTTCTCCGATGCAGAGGGCCTTTCGATGATCGAGCGTCGGGAAACAGGGTTCTTCACGTTGATCACCGGAACCGAGACCGAGCATCAGTTGCATTTGCTGGCAACCCTCTGACGTTGCAGTCGGGACGGCGTACGGCCAGGGCCGACGAAGGGCCGCGCGCGGGGATTTTTCGCGCTTTTTTTTTGGAATGCTGATTTTCCTGGGCAGTCGCTTGTTCTGCCCCTCGGCCGAAAGCGCTTGACACCTTCGTTGCCGAGGCGTACTGTCAGCCGCTGAAGTATTCAAGAAGCGCGATTGCTGCCCATCATTAACCGCGGCCTGCGGTATTCGTTGTCCTCTCCCTCCTTGATTATTTTTTCCCGCGTCCATTCAGGGCGCATACGCTCGTCCATTTTCAGGAGATCTAACATGGATACCGGTACCGTCAAGTGGTTCAACGACAGCAAGGGCTTCGGCTTCATCACGCCCGACGCAGGCGGAGACGATCTGTTCGCGCATTTCTCGGAGATTCGCGGCGACGGCTTCAAAACGCTCGCCGAAGGCCAGAAAGTCAGCTACGAAACCAAGAGCGGCCCCAAAGGCCTGCAGGCGTCGAACATTACCGGCCTGTAAGTTCCCACAAGCCGTCAGTCCCGTTCACGGAGCGGCACGTAACTGCCGCTTCCTGCGCATACGCACCTCCATCGCGGGCGCCACGCGTCCCGATGCAAGCTCGACCGGGTCATCCGTTTCGCATTCGGACGTCGAACATGCGCGTATGCAGATGCCCAGCCCCCTCGCAGCGCGCGTGTCCAGCCGCGCGTGCGTGATCGGACGAGTCCCGCTCGGCGGATCGCTCAAGCCGCGCAGCAGGAGAACCCGCATGACCAGAAGTCAACCTCGCAGTAACAAGGCGCCTCCGCGTGCCAAGCCTGCCATGACCCTGCCCAAGCTCGGCACGGCATTGAACTGGGTGCCGCCCAAGGCTCCCGCTATCGAGAAATCGCGCCCGAAGAAGCGCCCGCCTGCTCCGTAATAGCGGAACGAGCCAACCGCTGCGCGACGAAGAGGCAAAGAGGCGGCCACCGCTGCCGTGCAGCACGATCTCGGCGTGATGGGCCGAAGCGCGTCGACGCGCACAATCCGGAATAAGTTGAACGCCCAACAAACGAAGCGCGTATGATGGGTTTATTCGGGCGATCACTTGCCGTCTGACTGCTCACCCCTCCATCTACCCTCTTGCTGCATCGCCCCTCCCTCGCGCTGCAACGTTGTCCCTTTCACCCCACCGGCACGCCCTGCAACGGCGATACCGGCCGGATGTGTTCGCCCATGCAATTCGTGGTGGCCGAACGCCAGGAGTTTGCCATGAGCATGCATGTCTACCGTGGATTCGAGATTTATCCACTGATTTACCCCCACGTACCGGCGCCGGATGGCAGTCCGCATAACTACGATGCCGGTTTCGACGCAGCAGTCAAGATTTGCCTTCGCGGCACCCCCGACACGGTGACGCAGAGCCAGACGTTCAGATTGCGCGACAACTCCCCGTTTGACAGCGCCGGTGACGCACGTCGCGCTTCGCTGCGCTACGCCGAGAACATCATCGACGACAATCGCGAGAAACAGGGCTTCTTTTCCAACGGGCTCTGACACGCAGCGGCAACGCAACGCAATCTGTCGGCGATTTGGAGGACAACATGATCATCGACGAACTACTCGGCTTGATCAGACGGCGTGAGGTCACCTGGACCGGCACCGTCCTGCCCGCCGGAATCGCCGACTCGGCACGAAGCCATCAGCAAGAACTGCAAATGTTCGTGGCGGTACGCGCGCTATCGATGGGAGCCGGATATTCGGAATTCGAGTCCGACGAGATAGCGAGCGCCGTCATGACACGACTCGGCTAGTTTTCCGTTCAAACGTTCCCAAACAGGATCCACATGACAACAGTCACACTCAAGGTCAACGAACCGATCGACGTCGCGCTGCGGCGATTCCGACGCACCATCGAGAAAACCGGGCTGATTCGCGAGTTGCGCAGTCGCACCAGCTACGAAAAACCCACGACTGAACGCAAGCGGAAAAAGGCCAGCGCCGTTTCCAGGCAGCGCCTGCGCGCGAAGCGCATGTTGCCGCCCCGCAAAATGTACTAGGGAGCACATCGTGTACAAGATGCCGGACGACGAGCCGCCATTTTTCCCGTTGACGAAATGCGAAGTCGATTTCGATCAGCAGAAAGACATGGTGACACTGCTGCCGAGCTTCTATGCGTTCGGATGCGAGTACACCAGCCGCGGTTTTCTGATCGGGCGGGACGATGCGTTCAAACTGATTGCCGCGATCGAGAAGGCGCTCAGCATCCAGGGATGAGCCGACGCCGGCACACTCGCGAGCATCGACAACCAGAAGATGGACTATGCGCGTCCCGACCAAGTACGTTGATCTGCTCTATTTCCTCGTTGTCCTGCAACTCGTCACCCAAAGGCAGTCTCGCGAATGGCTGTCGCCCTTTCAGCTCGTCGAATCGCTGCAAGGCTGGCTGATCGTCCATCGCGCGAAATGCGAGTGGCGCGATCGTGTCTGGATAGGCCATGCGTCGCTCCAGATAGCGAAGTCGGTCCGCCCGGTCGGCAACGCTGCATTTTCGGAACCGCTCGTTGGTGCGGCGAAAGACCCGGCGCCCCCTCCACGAGACGCTCTCGCGGGTCGGGCGAGTCTACGGATGAAATGCATCCGCTACCTCAGGGAGCATGTCTGATCGCGGCAGCACTCGCACGAGCGACAATGCGTCCAATCACGCAGATGGCGCAGACCGCCGTCTGCAACCGCATCACTCGATCGATCGGCAACCGTGCCGCTGGCTGCTGCCCGGCCTCGACCGCCTCCGCGGCCGCGCCGCGCGACACGGCCGTTTTCCACGAAGGCGCGCCGCAAACGGCGGTGTTCGCCGTCGAACTGGCGATGCAATTCGACAGGGACATCGTCGATGGCGAGATCGCTCCAGCAGAGATCCGACCCACCAACCGCGGCGAATTCGCCGCGACTGGCCGACAACCCGCTCACCTCGCTCCGAGGGAACCATGAAATACCAGGAAAGCACGGCAATCGATCGACGCGATCAGGCAACCCGGCAAAAGCTGCGCGACGACCTCGCCCGCGCCGACATCGAACGGGCCGACAAGCGTACGCAAAACGACGCCCGCATCGACTCCAATGCGAGCAAGTGGCGCTATTTCGGTCCCGACCATCGGGTGAAGTAGATGACGCGGCACTGCTCCCGGCGCAGGCGGCGGTTGACGTTCGCGCCTCGCGTCGTCGTGCGCGCATCGCGCAGGCTGCACCGCAGACGTTCCGGCGTCAGATACCCTGGCGCAGGCGGATCGAGAATTCGACGCTGGCCTTGATTCCGCGCTGCTCCGCGCAACGACATCGCGGCATTGCAGGCGCCGTTTGTCGTAACGAGCGACGCGCCAAAGTAAAAAGCCGGCGCTTGGCCGGCTTCGAGTTCCGCCTTGCTGGGGCGGCTCCTCGTTCTGTTTGAGAACGAGGAGTTTTGCTACGCCTGGGTTAATGGTTCGACATAAAACCCATGCCCAGACGTTTCCTTGCATCGGAAATGCGTTGCTTGGGCGTGACGGCTTTCCACGAAAAGGTATGGCGTCTTTGCCAGTCCGGATGAACAACGGGCATTCCATCGTCGGTCGCGCGTGCGTCCGCCTGTTCCTGTTGCCCGTCCTGCGGATTCTTTTCTCGTTTCAGATGATCGTTCATCGACAAGCTCCCTCAGGAAACCGCGTTTCGTCATGGATTGGCTTGCGCCGCCCGAGTCGGGATAAAACTGCGCAAGCGATACGGATCGCAACGGCCCGCTTCCGTCACGGCATACGTCTCTCCATGAAGTCTGCGGCCGATCTGCAGTCTGTGCGTCATGTACCACCATGCACCTGCGGGCTTCGGCAGTCGGTACGCTGCCGTACGAACCCGATGGCACGGACAGGCGCGTGGCCTCGGTGCCGGTTCTAAAGGCGCTTCAAATCAGGAAGCAAGCGGTCGAATTCTCTCCTGACCACGCCGTAGCATTCGCACACACGCTTTTCGAGCCCGGATCGATCCAATACTTCGATGTGCCCATAGTTGTACCAGATCAATCCGGCATCCTGAAGTTTCAGCGCAGCTTCCGTCACGCCCAATCGTCGGACACCGAGCATGTTGGCGATCAACTCCTGCGTCATCTTCAGTTCGCTCGACGGCAGCCGGTCGAGACTGAGCAGGAGCCAGCGGCACAGCTGCTGATCGATTGAATGATGTCGATTGCAGACGGCGGTCTGCGCCATCTGGGTGATGAGCGCCTGGGTGTAGCGCAGCAAGAGCCGCTGCATCGACCCGCCTCGACGGAACTCGTCTTTCAGGATGCGTGCATCGAGTCGGTAAGCGTGTCCGGCGCTTTGGACGATCGCGCGGCTCGGGGTCGTTTCGCCCCCCATGAACAGCGCGATGCCGATCAGCCCGTCGTTGCCGACGATGGCAATTTCGGCTGACGAACCGTCCTCCATCACGTACAACAGCGAGACGATGGAGGTCGTCGGAAAATAGACATGACTGAGTGCACCACCCGACTCGTACAGCACCTTTCCCAACGGCATGTCGACCAGCACAAGCTGCGGCGAAATATGCGCCAGAGCTTCTGCCGGCAAGGCTGCGAGCAGATGATTTTCAATCGGGGACGGCTGCGCCGACATAGCTCGCTCCTGCAGTGATTGCGGCCTTCCCCCAACGCGACTCGACGCCACGAAGCGTCATCGGCTCAAGACTCGAACTCGCGAAGCAGACGTTGCGCGAGAATCTTGGCGTCTTCGAGCGCGAGATCGTACTGCTCCCGATCGAAATCGGTCTGGTATGGGGGATCATCGTTCGGCCCCTCGTCGGTGCGGCGCAAATACACATGACCTCGGTACACACCACGCGCAGATTCCATCACACGAATGCGTGCGAAGTGTGTTTTGGTACTGAATGTGAAATCGTCCATGATGTGATTTTCTGCACATGTTCAATCATCCTAGCACTCCGGGTGAAATCGAACGGAGAGGTCGAATCCGGACAGGATCGACGCGTGGGCTGTCCGTCAAGGCTGTCTCTCGTACGGCGGAAATTCCGACAGACGTGGATCGTCCACCGCGCCACCGACGGTGAAGTGATACAGGGATTGCCAGACATGGTCCTTCGCGCCGAGCAATGCATGCATTTCATCATCGAAAAAGCAGCCGATCCCCGTCGCGCGCACGCCGGCGGCTTCTGCTTCGAGATAGAGCGCCTGGCCAAGCATCCCGCATTCCCAGAACAAATGGCGATAACGCCATGGCTGCTTCAACGCGATTTCGAATCTCGCGATCATCCCGAGCGCAAAGCAGGAATCGGCGGCGATATCCTGGTGGCAGCAGATCAACCTTGCCGCCGCGCGCAAATCGTAAGGCAGTAGAAGATAGAGCGGCAGGTCGTCCGGCCCGGTCTTTTGCCACAGCCATTCCGGACGCAGGGATCGCTTGAGATCCGGCAGTGCGTCAGGGTTTCTTGCGAGCATATAGAGGCCCGGCTCCAGGCCGTCGACGCGATGCACCAACAGCGCCGCCTGCACCGCGGCAGGAGACGTCAGCGCATTCCACGGCGGTGTGCCGGGACGTGCCAGCAGGCATGTCAGCATGCTGAAGAAGGCCGCGTCGCCGATGCGCGTCGTGCCATCGAAATTCACGGCGCTGCGACGCTGCCTGGCGATTCGGGCGAAGCCGAGATCGAGGGCTGGCGTCGACGGCGCCGGGCACGGCTCCGGGTTCGGCGACGGTGGTTCGCGAGTACGGGTCTTGTACGTGGCGCAATGAATCGAATCGATGTCCGGCCAGGCCACATGCCCCGAACTCAGTTGATTGGCGCGCCCGTGCCACTGTGCGCTGCCCAAAGCGAGCCGCATGCTGTCGAGATCGGGTCGCGTCTCGGGGTTGCCGATCCAGAGCAAAAGATCCGGCGCCTCCGCTTCGGCTTCGCTGAAATCTTCGCGGCGGTCCACGCCAAGCAAATCGGCCACTGCATCATCCGCAGCCGCCTCCATCAATCGCGTCTGCCAGCCGAGCGCAGCTGCTGCATAACTCATCGCAGCGACGACATGGCCGCAATCCTGTTGGCAGTAGCGCCAGGCGCGCATGCCATATTTCCACGCTTCGCGCCAATGGATCGAGCTGATGCCGACCAGGATGCCACTTCCCGAAAACGCGTCGGTCCATTGCGGCTTGTCCACCGCGGCACGATGTTCAAACGCATGATCCCGGCTCAGGTAATGGTAGACGCCTGCGGACAAGCCGGGCAGGGCCGGACACAGAAGATAGCCCTCGGTCGGATGCAGATTCCCGCTCGAAGGATTGCAGCGCAGTGCCCACCGCTGGGCGCCATAGGATTTCCCCCCCGACAAGCCGAGCGAGAGTTCGAACAGGATTGCCAGACTGGACAGATCGAATTCGTGCGCGGTCGGCAGGTTGCCGCAACGCAACGCGTTGTAGCGCGTGGCCAGCGTGTCCGCGGCTAATGGCAGAGCAACGCGCGGTGCGCCGCGAAACACCCGGAACGGGTCCGGCTGGGTTGCCCAGTCGAGCCTCCCGGGGCCGGGAGCGTAGAAGTCGAGACGGTGCTTGCTGCGTTCGTGATAATCAAGCAGCGCATGCCTTAACCGATCCATGTCCACCTCAGACCCGGAATACCGCATACGCACTGTACAAAACCGGATGGCTCGACGCTGAAGCGCGGCCGTCATCACGTCAGGGAATCCGGCGCGCGCCTTCCTTCAACGTCGAATTCGCCGAGGTGCGAGTGCTTGTTTTCCCCGAGCTCTTCAGCATGCGATCGACAGGAAATAGTCGCGGGCCCGCCGGATCGAGCCGTCCGTGCTCTCCGCCCGAACGGTCGGCAGTCCCGACGCCCGCAGACGACTACTCACGGCCAGTGCAGGTCAGAAGGAAGGCACACGCCGGGTCGGGTGCATGCGCAAACCGGCCCCGTCTCACGAGATCATGTACCTGTTCTGGGGGCCGCCCTTGTAAAGATCTCTGGCGAGCCCCAGGATCCGATCGCGGTTGCGGTCGAAGGCCGCCAGCAACGCGGGCTCGCTCGAATCCATGTCGGAATTCAGTTTCGCCAGCATCGCATCGTCGACCAGAAAGGTAATCTCGCGAGCATTGTCGTAGCCCCAGAAGCACACGCAGTGTCTGGACATGTCGTAGGTGCGACTGGGATTAGGGAAGTTGAGTGCCGCGTCGATTTTTCCCATCTAACCCTCCTGGCAGATATAACGCCACTTGCTCGCGTTGACATCGAGGCGGGCATCGTTTTCGCGTCGCTTCTCGGCGCGCTCGATGTCCGCGCGCTTCAGTGCCTGGGCGCGGGACTTTTGCGCGTCGACGTAATCGTTTTGCCTGACGGACGTGGCTGACTTTACTTCGGTTTGCTTGGGCATGCCGGTTCCCGAAAAATGAATTTCAAATGTCAGGACCGTCGCGGTGACCGAATTTCGTCGTCGTCCGGCCCACAGGAGGCACGAACGGACTACCCGCGGGCTTGCCGCCGACGGCCTCTGTTGCGCACTGAACTGCCGGATCGAGCCTCGCGGGGAGGCCGGGTTGACGCACGACGTTCGCAGCTTCGACGTTCGCGCGCGGGGTCATTGTGGTGAGCGTTCTGCGGAACCCGTGCGGACAGGGGGAAGCGTAAGGAGTCGAAACAAAATCACCGGTCGCGCACATCGAACCTCATGAGAATGCGCCCTATATCACGGCCATGCAAGCGCTATCTCGCGTCAAGGGCCATCAACGGCACGATTCCCTCCAGGCCACACTACTGTCATCAACCGGACTGGGCGGCCGCCGGCCAGCATTTTCCCCGCCCCGCGACCCAAGCGATGCGCAGCGTGCGCGGCGGCTTGTTCAGCGTCGCGCCCAACTGTCGTCGCTGCTTCGTGGAGCGGGATCGGAACCGCATCATCGACCACGCCGTCAGTGCTTGTGGTGCAACCAGCCCATGTGATGTGCGTCAAGCCACTGAACCATCCCTTCGCCCTTGTGGTCGCGCAGGTAACGCAGCGCCAGCATGACCGCGATGGCGAGTACGACCGCCAGGCCAACTACAAAGCTAATCATTGACTGAGTCATGGCAGCCTCCTTGACAGGTCGCGACCATCTTTACATTGTAGGTGATGCACTCGCGGAAACCAGCGTCCGGCACGGCTTCTGTCCCTCAGGAAAACGAATCAGCGTTTCCCTGGCCCGGCGGTCGATGGAGGCCGGCAGCTTCGCTTCGGTTCCGGCCGATTTTCTGGTCCGCCGGACAAAAAGGGGCCGGCGTTTGGCTGGCTTCTGCCGTACGCGAAAACGAAATACCGCCGGCAAGCCGGCGGCAAAAGATGCGTCCACGGATGACGTGGCGCACCTGAGGCACTCGATCCAGCGGGCGCGGGTCATTCAGCAGCGAATGACCTGCGCAATGCTGCTGCGCCAGAGGCACCCGCTCAGTTCTGCGTGAGCGGATTCAGCGTCGTGCACAGGAAGCCCGTGCAATTCGCCGGCTTGAAATAGAACGACGCCATCACCGGGGTCGTCGTGCCGAGCGCGAGATCGCCCAGATACGCGGAGCCCTGCGCACCGAAATCGTTCGACTGCTGGACGAAGCCGGCGCCGGTCGCCTGGATCGCGGCCGACTGGTACGTGAAGGTCGGCGACTGCGTCTGGTCCTTCACGTAGACCCACGAAATCGTGCTGCCGAACAGCATCCCGCCTTTCGCGCGATAACCCTTCGCGCCTTCGCTGTTGGCCTGCGCGATGAAGTCGCTGACGTTCGACGTCGGCACCAGCGCATCGTACGTATAAGTCGAATTCGACGCGTTGTTCTTCATGTACACGTTCGCCTGCACCGATCCGACCATCATCGGGCCCACAAACCAGTAGCCCGACTGGCCCTGGCCGTTCGCCTGCGCGAGGAACGCGTTCGTGTCGGCCGCCAGGCCCGTTGTCGCATACGTATAGGTAGCCGACGAGCCGCCGTCCTTGCGATAGAGATAGCCGTACGTGAGCGGCCCTTCGAAACGGTAACCGCTCGCGCCTTGCGCGTTGGCCTGGCTGACGAAGCCCGTCATGTCGGCGGGCGTCGACTGCAGCTGGTACGTGTACGTCTGTGCGGTGCCGTCGCTCACGAAGATCGAGCGCGAACCGCCGTTGGATGCGTTGTAGAAGTAGTCGCCCAGATAACGATAGCCCTTCGCGCCTTCGCTGTTGAGCAGCGTCAGGAAGCTCGCTTGATCCGCAGCGGTCGGCTGGGCGTCGTAGCGCAGCGTCAGCGTGCTGCCGCCCGAGCCGCTCGAACCGCCGCTGCCACCGCTTCCCGTACCGCCGGAACCCGTGCCGCCAGTGCCGCCGCTTCCGCCGTTATTGCTCGTGCCCGATCCGCTGCCGGACGATGCGGGCGAGGAATTGTCGTCGCCGCCGCAAGCGGTCAGCGCCAGACAGGTCAATGCGATCAATGCAAAGGCTTTCATCTGAGTCACCTCGGAACGAAAGGGACGAACGAAGCCGATACGCGCAGATCACGCCGCACGCACGGACATTCACGTATCGGAAATCGACCGGCGGCGCACCGCCGGCCCGGGGACATCAGTTGACCTGGAGCTGGCCGCCGCGGCCGAGGCCGCCCTTGACGTCCTGCGCCTTGTAGCTGCGCAGTGCGACGACCATCTTGTTGTACGCGTCGATGAACGCGACGACCGTCGCCTTGCCCTCCGGCGTCGACGAGAAACCGGCGAGCGCGCCGCCCACGCCGCCGCCGAAACCGCCCAGCGCAGCGCCGTAGTTGGTCGCCGTCGAGCTGCCTTCCGACGCCGCGATCTGCACGGCCGAGCGCACGTCGAACAGCGTCAGCGTCACGACCGATGCCTTCGCCTGCAGGTGGCCGGCCACCGCCGCCACCGCGCCGTTGCCGATCAGCCCGCCGATCATGCTGCCGATGCCGCCGATCGGCGAATCGTTGATGACGATCTGCGGTTCCATGTAGTAGTCGGCCGCGACGCGCTGGCCCTTCTGCTGCTTCGAGCCCGCGCGGTATTCGCCCGAGCTGCGCTGCAGCTGCGTGATGCGCGACAGGCGCGCGTCGCTCTTCTGGTTGCCGATCGACGTGATCACGAAACAGTTCGACTGCTGCACCGCCAGGCGCAGCAGCGGGTCGATCGTCGTCATCTTGGTCGCGCTGCCGAACGGGCCCCACCAGTCGGCGTTGCGGCCGTCGTCGACCGCGATCGTGCCGAGCGGCGACGCGCAGCGCTGCAGCCCCGAATCGGCGCCGGCGCTCGTGCCGCCTGCCGCGGCGCCCGTCACGCCGGCGTTCTGGCCGCCGGGCGTCACCACGCCGCCGCAGCCCGCGACGGACGCGCAAAGCGCTGCAACCAGCGCACCTTGGGTGAGACGATGGGAAAGGATGGTCTTCATGTCGTTATCGTTCGATAGAGTCGTTATTCGGCTTACGTGTCCGTACGAACGTCGATAAGCCCCCCGGCGTGGCGCGCGATGGTGGTCTCCCCGCTGCCGCCCCCGTTGCTTCCGGCCCGGTCAGTAGTACCAGTACGTCTGATTCCAGACGCCGTAGTACGGATAGCCCGAGTTCCAGTAGCCGTAATAGACATCACGCCATTGCGTGCGCCATTTCCAGTCTTCTTCGTCTTCCTTCTTCGCCTTGCGCGCGAGCTCGAGCAGCTTCTTCGATTCCTTGTCGCCGCGGCCGGCCGCGATCGACAGCCACTTGTCCGCTTCGCGCGGATCCGAGCCCATTTCCTCGAGGCCGAACAGGTAGAAACTGCCGAGCGCCTTCTGCGCACGCAGGTCGCCGCGCTCGGCGGCGTCGCGCATCCACTTGAGTGCCTGGTAGCTGTCCTGGCGCACGCCGTCGCCGCGGAAATAACGCAGGCCGAGATCGTAGGCCGCCTTTGGCTGGGCCTTCGCGGCCTGCTTCAGCGCGACGATGCGAGGGTCTTCGCGATCTTCCGCATCGTCCTTCTTTTGATAGGAGACCTGATCTTTAGGACGATCGGAACAGCCGGTGTCGTCGCAGATCCGCACCGTGTTGCTGGTCACGGACGGATCCTGCGCGCATGCGGCCAGCAGCAACAGCAGCCCCGGTGCGAGTAAACGGCGGTACATGGGTCTTTCCTCGAGTTTTATTTGCGCCGACTGCTGCGCGCGATCCCGCCCCGCGAGCGCGCACCGGTTTGCGCGCGGCGCGGCGAATACCATCCGCCAGCACCGACACGTAGCCCAAGGCTCTCTCAGGTTCTCTTTTCGTCTTGCATTACCACTGCACCGTCAGAAGCCGGCGAGGCGCACCGGGCGCCGCTCCGGCATTCTTTCAATTCCGCCACGGTGCCCGCTGCGGCACCGTCGAGCGGTAAATCGACGGCTGGCGTTCCTGTTTTTTCAAAGCACGCATCATCGACCGTCATTTTCCAGTTTCAAATGATACATATCGGTCTATATCATAGTCAAGACAACTTGCGAACGCATATCAAGGCCAGGCCCGCCAAGTCAGGGAGGTCGGTGGCCAGACCGGATGTGACCGAGCGGTACGATGCTAGAATGTTCAATCTACGCAGTCGGAAGGATCAAGGAGGGAACCGTTCGTGCGAGCCAGCAAACGCCAGTTGGTGGTAGATAAAGCTACTGAACTGTTCTCGAAGCACGGTTTTCACCCGGTCGGCGTCGACTGGATCATCGACGATTCTCGCGTCGCCCGCATGACGCTATATCGGCATTTTCCGAGCAAGGACGAACTGATCCGGGAAGTGCTGGTCCAGCGTTACGACCTGATCGTAGGCAGTATCGACGCGCAGTTGCAGCACGTCGCCGATCCGGTCGAGCGGGTCAAGACGATCTTCGACTGGTACGAAGCGTGGTTCAATACGCGGGCATTCGCTGGTTGCCTGTTCGAGCGCGCGTTGGCCGAATTCGGAACGGCGTATGCGCCCATCTCGGATGTCGCGATCCGCTATCGCCGCAAGATGGTCGAATGGATCGCCGAACTGCTCGCGGATCTCGTTTCGCCCGAAACCGCACAACGGCTGGCGGCCGTTTATATGATGCTGCTGGACGGTGCGACAGTCGAAGCGAGAGCGTTCAACGATTCGGCGTCTGCGGGGCGAGCGTGGCAAGCCGCGAAAGCGCTTCTGGAACAGGAAATACGTGGCGGCACCGGACACGCGAAACATGCGGACGCCGATACGCAACGCGCGTGACGGGTTGTCCTGATAGGTAGATAACTTGCTTCGCTATGTTGTTCGCTCGAAGCAGCGGCGACCGGGTAACGCGGCAAACACGCTTTGCGGGTCTACAAAAAGACCACCTGTGGGCTCTCAGAAAAGGTGTCTTTGGCACCCTATTGAAATCAATAACTCGGACATCTTTTCCGAGATGACTCGATATCGCCCGTCTCAGAAATGACGTCCTTGGGTGCGGGAATTCCCAGAAAAGTTGTCTTTGGAAAAATCTCCCGCATAGTCACGCCGCCTCGCGGCTGATGACTGTCATCGGCCGTCAAAAGACGTCCACACCGTGAGATCTAATGACCGAAGCTCGGCGTAGGTGGTCCTGCAGTCGCGCGCGGTCCTCCCGCCTGATCTGCCACGGCCTCAGAATTCCGCTCACGCCCTTGTCGATCGTTTCCCGGAATCTGACTATCAGTTCTTCACCCGCTAACTGCATGTCCATGGTTTTCCCCCGCCAACGGAAGACGTTCAGGAAATGCGATTGTCGCCTATGTCGTCGCGGCGAATTGCGGCACGTCAGATCCGGCCACGCCATTCGATGCCAATCACTGGAGGAACTCCGAGTTGGCCTCGGCCGGCCGTGCCCACACGAGAACGTCTTGGTACGCACCGGAAATCGCTCTGCTTGTTCGCTACGTCGCGATCGCAAGGCAGTGTCGCTGCCAGGGAACACCGCCACGGATTATGTCGGCAAGCCAGGCAACCCACAAAAAATGTAGATAAACTACATTGCGCCTGCCCAGCCTCACCCCAAACACCTCCAAGGTAGATTTACACAATCACCGGAAATTCCCCCATATCCCGCTCTTGACCAGCCACGCCATCAGCGGTTAATGTTGAAAAACTACATGATTTAGCCGGCCATTCTGTTACGGGCACTGGCTTGCTTTTTCGTGGCTTCGCTTCCGCTGAGAGCAGGACAATAATTTCTTACACAAAAGAAAGGAGTGCGAATATGTTCGTCAGGAACCTGAGAGACGTCGAAAAGGATGGGCTGCTTGTCGAATGGGGCTCCGGCACAAGCCATCGCTTGTTGACGGAAAAGGACGGCATGGGCTACGGCGTGTGCCATACGGTGGTGCGTGCGGGTACAGAATCGCTCCTGCAATACCGCAACCATCTCGAAGCCTGCTATTGCATTGCAGGCGAAGGTGAGGTCGAGGACATGAACGGTAACGTCTTTCCGATCCGCCCGGGCACCATCTACGTGCTCGATCGACACGACCAGCATTACCTGCGCGGCGGCAAAGACGGGGATCTGGTGCTTGTCAGCGTCTTCAATCCCCCACTCAAGGGACACGAACGGCATAACCTGGGGTCTGCAGAAGCGTCCGCTTACTGAGGCTCGATACGCTCATTCCGGGAGGCCCCGGGGTACCAGACCTCCCGGCAACGTCCGCAGGAGCGCGCATGCATCGCGTGCTCCGCGCAAAAGAAAGGTGATTGTTCGTGCGCGCCCAGCATCAAGCCTTTTTCCATTCGCTTTTCCTTGCCCGCCTCGCCGACCAGATTCTGTTGTTTCTCGTGCCGCTGGTCATCTTTCAGATGACAGGACGCGTGTCCTGGTCGGGCATCGCGTTTTCGCTCGAAACACTGCCGAGATACCTGTGCTTCCCGTTTCTAGGCGCGCTTTGCGACCGGTATTCGCCCACGAAACTGATGCGAGTCAGTCAGGTTCTCCGCGCGGCAGTATGCGTCGCGGGCGTCGTCGCCTACGACCTCGTCGGCGGCATCGGATGGCTGATCGCGCTGTCCGCGTTGTGCGGCATGCTGACGAGTCAGGGCATCGTTGCGCGCGAGGTGATGCTGCCGCAGATATTCAGCAACCATCGCTTCGAAAAAGTGTTGTCGTATTCGCAATTGGCCGACCAGCTTGGTCTGGTGCTCGGCCCCATGCTCGCGGCGATCCTGCTGTCGTGGTGGCGCTGGGAATTCGTCGTGGTGGCCGCGGCCGTGCTGTTTGTCACAGCCGACGTCGCGCTCGCCTATTGGCAAAAGGCCAGCGCGTTCGAATTCGTGATGCCGGAAGGGACGCACGGCACCTGGTTCACGCCGATCAAGACGGCCTTGTCTCACGTCATCCGTCTCCCTGGCCTCAAGTCCGTCATCATGTTGGCTGCCGCGGAGAACCTCGTGATCGGCGTCACGCTCGCGACATCCGCCGCGATGGTCACCGGCTTTCATCACGAAAGCGGACGCTATTACGCAGGACTGCAAACGGCAGGCGCGTGCGTGACGATCGCGATTCTGCTGATGACGGCGAGGTTGCATGTCCCGAGGCGCGTCCTCGGCCTCGTCGGCTTCGGTTCGATCTGTATCGGCGGCGTTATCGCGGCAGCCAGCCCGGGAATTGCAGGGTACGTTTTCGGCTTCCTCCTGATCGTCGGATTCGACAAGATGTTCAACGTGTACATCCGGAGCACGCGGCAGAAGATCATCCCCGCGCGCGACTACGGCAAGACGACGGGAGTCGTCATCCTCCTCAACAACATGACACAGCCGCTCGCGGGCGTCGCGGTAGGCGCGTTCTCGACGCGTTTCGGACCAGACACGGTAATCATGGTGCTATCCGTGTGCATGGGTTGCCTCGGGTTGCTGGTCTCGCTCGCGCCCCGCATTCGAAAAGGCCACAGCCCCTCGTCGGCCTCGGTGTCCTCACATGAAGGCTGATGCCATGATTGAACGATTCCCGCAATACTTCGAGCGCAGCGCGAGCAGCCGGCGAGACAAAGTCGCGCTGGTGGTCGACGGACGTTC
This sequence comes from Burkholderia sp. DN3021, assembly GCF_049805555.1. Lineage (NCBI taxonomy): Bacteria > Pseudomonadati > Pseudomonadota > Betaproteobacteria > Burkholderiales > Burkholderiaceae > Burkholderia > Burkholderia sp. DN3021. The sequence goes on from NZ_JBNCAB010000004.1 coordinate 112,527, forward strand.
GGCAACCTACGGCGAATTGCTGGACGTGATGTTGACGATAGCCGATACGCTTCACCGTCTCGGCATTCCCGCCGGCGCGCGCGTCGCGATCTATTCGGAGATGTCCGTGCATGCGGTGGCGGCTGCATTCGGCATCCTGAAGGCCGGATGCGTACTGGCATGCATCAGGCACACGATCGACACCGCCGAACTGGAGCAGCAGATCGCGGATTGCGGCGCCAGCGCGCTCGTGGCATCGCGATCGACCTCGCCCCGCATCGCGTCCCGTCATCGCGCGGTCACGATCGACGCGACCCGCGGCGACCTGTCGGAATATGTCGTCTGCTTCGCGGCCGACGGCGCATCCGAAGCGGGCAATCCCTCCATGGATGACGCAGCAACGATCTTCTACACATCCGGCTCGACCGGCGATTCGAAGGGCGTGCTCGTCACGCACCGGAACATGATTGCCGCGTTCCGCTCGGTCTCCGGCTATCTCGCCAATAGCGAACGCGACATCGTGCTCAGTTTCTCCCCGGGCTTGAGCTCGGACTACGGCTTTTACAACACGGTCATGCCGCTGCTGTTCGGGGGCCGTGCCGTGGTCGAGACGGCGTTGCCAGCTTCAGCCGCCGCCATCGTCGACATCATCGAGCGACACGGCGTAACCGGCCTGCATGTCTTTCCGCCGGCGCTTTTCCGTCTGTGCGAATCGGGCGACCTGCCTGCCTCGAGGCTGCAATCGCTGCGGTATGTCTCGACCAGCGGACAGGCGTTGCCCGGCAAGTACATTCGCCTGCTCAGGCGTGCGCTGCCCGCTGTCCTGATCTACTGCAACTACGGTTCGACCGAGTGCAAACGCATCGCCTACCTGCCGCCCGCCGAACTCGATCGACGTATCGGCTCGGTCGGCAAAGCCATTCCGGGCATCAGAACCTACCTCGTCGGCAACGACAATGCGCTCGTGGTCCAGCCCTGGCAGGTCGGTGAACTGGCGGTAGCCGGCGATCTGCTGATGGAGAAATACTGGGGGCGCGAAAGCGATACCGCCCGCGTCATTCGCAAAGGATGTTTCGGTGAATCGCGCGTGTTCATGACCGGTGATCTGTTCGCGATGGACGAGGACGGATTCCTGTTCTTTCAATGCAGGAAGGGCGACCTGTTCACTCGAGACGGCGTGCCGGTGAATCCGCGCGCCGTCGAGCGGGTATTGCTCGACCACGAATCCGTTGCGGAAGCGCTCGTCGTACCGGTTTCTCGGTCAGACGGCGCACGCGTCCCCAAAGCCTATGTCGTTCCGGCTGCGATATCTGCGGCCAACGCAATCGAGCTGCTCGATCATTGTCGCCGCCATCTGGATTCCGCCGCGGTTCCGGCAAGCATCGACTTCCTGCGAGCGCTGCCAAGAACGTTCGGCGGCAAGGTGTCCGCCCAGGGTTTGAACTGATACCACATGCGAAGAGGTCAACCATGACGTCAAGCGGAATCGAGGACGGCGCGGAGCAATACCTGGAAAGCGCGCCGATGATCCGGATGGCAAGTTATTTTCACAGCCTTGCGACGGGCGCGACGCAGGTGCCGAAGCAATCGGTCGCGAGCCGCATCCGCCATTTGCTGCGCGATCCGGACGTGCTTGCGTATCACGACCTGATGGTCGCCGAAGCCGGTCCGCTGTTCACGCATTTTCTTGCCAGCGTGCCAGCCATACTGGAGGAAATGTCGCGCGTCGGCGTCGCGCTCACGCGGTATTCCGAACGTCGCAGGCGGCACGCGGATCAGCACTTCGAGTTTTACGAAGTCGATGCCTTCGACGGCACCAACGGCAGAACGCTGGCAAAACGATCGAACGGCCTGATCCGCACTTTCACGAACTCGCCCAATCCGGCCAACGAAACGGCGTTCAACCAGTTCGCCAATCACGACTTCTCGACGTTCCACCCGCAGGCATTCGCCCACGTCACCCCTCGGCTGTTCCGGGAGCATGCGCGCCTCGACCGCTTCTCCGGCACGTTCGACTACATCTACGAGACCGCCGCATTTCAGTTCTATGGCGTGGATCGCGCGGACCAGATTCGTCATGTCGCGCGTCTGCTCAAGCCGAACGGATTGATCTTCTTCCTCGAGAAGCTCAACTGCGATTCGCTCGACGAGTACGACAAGCGCGAGAGCGTCAAGGACGAACTGCACAAGAGTCGTTACTTCAGCCGCGAGGAAATCGACTGGAAGCGCAACCAGATGCTTTCGCAGATGCAAAACGGACAGGTGACGTTCGATACGCTCGTCGCGTCGATCCACGAGCGGTTCGAACATGTCTATCTGCTCTGGAACGGGACGAATTTTCACGAGTTCGTCGCCTCCAACGACGCACGATCGATCGAGGAATTCGTCTCGCTGCTCGGCGAACCCTGCATCGAGCCCGTGTTCTGCTTCGATCACCCCGTACCGCGCAGAGTGGCCGGGCCGCGAGGAGACGCGACGTGATGCAACTGCATGATGACCTCCTGTCAATGGATACGATCCGGTCATGCGTGGACGGGCTCGAACTCGAGCGCACGCAGATCGGCCGACGCATCGAACAACTGCTCCCGCGCTGGCAGGCTCGCGCACAGGCGGCCGATCAGTTCGCGCGCCTGTCGTCCGAGACAATGGCCGAACTGCACGACGCCGGGCTCCTCCACCTGCTGACACCGCGCCGCTACGGCGGATTGCAACAGGACTTCCCGACACTTGTCGAAGCTGCGCGGCTCGCAGCCACCGCGTGCGCGTCCACGGCCTGGATGTTAAGTGTCGTCGGCGGACATGTGACGACTGCGGCGCGCCTGCCCGCCGCCTGTCAGGACATCATCTTCGCGAACGGGCCGCGACAGCTGTTCGCGACGGCCACGGTTCAGAACGGCACGTTCGTCAGGGACGGCAGCGGATTCCGGTTGAACGGCATCTGGCGCTACAGCTCGGGCATCGATCACGCAACCTGGGTGATCGTCTCGGCACGACTCAGCGGGACGGACGCACCGGAGGCCCAGGAGATCTTCAAGGTCGTGGTTCGACGCGAAGACGTCCGTGCGCTCGACACGTGGCACGTGTCCGGCATGCGCGCGACAGGTTCCAGGGATATTGCATTCGACAATCTGTACGTATCGGACGAGTGGATCTTCGCTCGTTCGAACTATTTTGGCCCGCATCCCGCCGGCGCCGACCTGCATCCCGACGCGTATCTGTACGACGTGCCGCTCATCCCGTACAGCACGACGTGGATCATCGGACCGATTCTAGGCTGCGCACAGGGCGCGTACCGGCACTGCATCAATACGCTCCGCAGCCGCGGTAGAAGCTGCGACGCGATGCTTTGCGGGCACATCGCGAAAAGCGACGCGGAGCTCACCTGCGCGGGTCGTCTCTACGACGCGCTGGTCCGCACCTTGCACACGGCCGGCACCGCGCGGCGCGCGGTGTCGCCTGCCGAGACGGTCCGCATCAGGCGTGATCGCGCATTCATCGCGCAGCTTTGCGTCGACGCGATCCGACGACTGATCGGCAGCATGGGCACCGCCGCGGCATTCGACGCCCATCCTGCACAACGTCACTGGCGCGACCTGCAGGTCATGGCATCGCACATCGACGTCGGCTGGGACGCGGCGGCTGTTGCGTATGGCGGCCACGCGATCACGCATTCGACGGGCACCTCCCGCGATTCCCCGCCGGTGTATCAATGAATACCACAGCGCCGGACGGCGAAACGGAGATGATCGACATGAACCGGGACGCGATATTCCGCGGAATTGCCGATGCGCTGGGACTCGCCGTAGACGACGACTTTGGTGCGGCCGGGCGGTACGCTCCGCTCATGCGCTGTGACAACCAGATCTTCGTCAGTGGACAAATTCCGAAGCTTAACGGCGAAATCACCATTCGCGGTTTGATCGGATCGGAAGTGTCGGTGGACAATGGTCGGCGCGGCGCGATGATCTGTGCCGCACGCTGCATCGCGCTATTACAACGGTCACTCGGCACCCTCGATCGGGTCCGGGCAGTTCCGCGCATCGGCGTCTACATGCAAAGCGACCCTGCATTCGAAGAACACAGTGCCGTCGCCGATGGCGCATCGGAGGTGGTGTATTCCGTGTTCGGCGAAGCGGGCGTACACGCCAGAACGTCACTCAGCGCATTCCGGCTGCCTCGATACGCTGCGGTCGAAGTGGATCTGGTTGCATTCGTCTGGCAGGATTCCGCTGAAGGCGGCCTCATGGCGAGGGGTAAGGCGCAGACGTAAAATTCCAAAAATTGCGCGGGTTGAAGCGGATTATTCCAAGATGTTTTCATCATCAATTCAAAGACAACATATTGAGACTGCGGACATCTTTTCTGAGAAACAACAACACCCACCTCCCGAAAACCACCCCCACCCCCACCCTCGCCGTACAGGCAATCGTCAACCAAACTGTACCGGTACTGTACCGCAAACCGTCGCTAAACTGACCTCCATCCCAGTCTCGAACCGAATGGAGAATCCGCGATGGAATTCCTCACCCTGAGCGCGTTGCCCGCCGGCATGCTGTTCGCGCTCGTCACGTCGATCACGCCCGGCCCGAACAACACGATGCTGCTCGCATCCGGCGTGAATTTCGGTTTCCGCCGCACGATGCCGCACCTGTTCGGCATCAGCATCGGCGTCGCGATCCTGATGCTTTGCGTCGGCTTCGGCCTCGGCGAAGCGTTCAGGCGCCTGCCGCTGCTGTACACGATCCTCGAAGCCGCGAGCGTCGCGTACCTGCTCTATCTCGCCTGGCGCATCGGCACGTCGGGCGAAGTGAAAGCGCACGGCGCCAAGCCGCGACCGATGACGTTCATCGAAGCCGCCGCGTTCCAGTGGGTCAACCCGAAAGCCTGGATGATGGTGCTGACCGCCGCGACGACGGTCCGCCTGTCCGCCGACTACGGCATGAACGCCGCGTGGATGGCCGTCGTATTCATCCTGATCGGCTTTCCGTGCATCTGCCTGTGGGCCGCGTTCGGCCTCGGCCTGCGCCGCTTCTTGTCGAATCGCCGCGCGTTGCGCATCTTCAACGTGACGATGGCCGTGCTTCTGATCCTGTCGCTGTATCCACTCATCGCGCACCTGCTGCCGCAGTGAGCGCTCACAGCGCGCCCGTTGAGATTCATGTGATGCAGGCGTACCCTTTCGGTACGGGCGCGCGCAGCCGCTTCGCGGTCGCGCCGCTGCTGCCGGGAGAAAGCCGATGAAACCCATGCTGAGGACGGGCGAGCATATCGAGGGGATGCACTGGATCGCCGAGTATCGCCCGCTCACGCACGACATCCGCGTGCTGCGCGAGAACATCGAAGTCGGCACTTACTGCGCGCCGCCCACGCTGTTCGGCGACGAGGAAGAGATGGGCGCCGCGAACCTCGCCGATCATCGCGGCCGGGAGGCCGCGCTGCGCGCGTATCTGCGCAACTTCGTCAAGGAACACGACGCGGAGGAATAGCGGCGCGAATGGCGCCGTTCGCAAAGGGCCGGAGCATCGCACCGGCCCGCGCTGCGCTCAATGCCCGAGCGATTCGATCTTGCCTGCCGGCTGCGCGACGCCATGCGGCCGCGCCATCTGCTTGATCAGCAGCGCGACACACGCGAGCACGCCCGCGACGGCGATCGTCGCGAACACGCCCGCGAACGTGAAGTGCCGGCGCGTCAGTTCGGCGACGAGGAACGACCCGGCAATCCCGCCGAAGCGGCCGACGCCGAGCATCCACGCGACGCCGGTGCCGCGCCCCTCGGTCGGATAGAACGCGGCGGCAAGCGCCGGCATCGACGATTGCGCGGTGTTCATCAGCACGCCGGCCACGAACACGACCAGCACGAGCAGCCCGACGTTGCCGGCCGCCTGCCCGATCGCATACACGCTCACCGCCGTCAGCGCATAGCACACGGCGATCACGCGGTTCGCGTTGAAGCGGTCCATCAGCACGCCGCACAGCACGGCGCCCACGCCGCCGAGCGGGAACAGCGCCGAGATCAGCGTCGCGCTCTTCGGCGTCAGGCCGGCATCCTTCAGCAGGATCGGCATCCAGTTGATCGACGCGTAGAAGATCACGAGGCCCATGAAGTACGCGATCCACAGCATCGCGGAGCCGACGATGTACGAGCGCGACAGCACGACGCCGAGCCCCTTGCCGCCCGTCTGCGGCGCGGCTTCGGTCATCGCGAACGAGCCGGCATTCAGCGCGTCGCGCGAGATGCGCGCGAGCGTTGCGCGGATCTTGTCGACGGCCTGGCCGCTCGCGACCATGAAACGCACCGATTCAGGCATCTTCAGCAGCAACAGCACGCCGAGCAGCAGCGGCGTCACGCCGCCGAGCATCAGCACGCTGCGCCAGCCGAAATGCGGAATCATCCACGCAGCCAGGAAACCGCCGAACGCGGCACCGAGCGGGAAGCCGCAGAACATCAGGTTGATCACGGTCGCGCGGCGCTTGTCCGGGCAGAATTCGCCCATCATCGTGACCGCGTTCGGCATCGCCGCGCCGAGCCCGACGCCGGTGATGAAGCGCAGGATCGTCAGGTGTCCGATGGTCGTCGAGAACGCGGACACGAAACACGCGACGCCGAACAGGAATACCGAGCCGAGCAGCAGCGAGCGGCGCCCGAGCCGGTCGGACAGCGGGCCCGACACGAGCGCACCGCACGCGAGGCCGAACAGCGCGGCGCTCAACACGGGCGCGAGATCGGGCTTGGTCAGGTTCCATTCGCCGAGCAGCGACGGCGCGATGAAGCCGATCGCGGCCGTATCGAAGCCGTCGAGCAGCACGATCACGAAACACATGAGGAACACGAGCCACTGAAAGCCGCCGAACGGCTGCTCGTTGATGAAGGTCTGGACATCGACCGTGGTTGCGCGATTCATCGCGAGTCTCCTGTGTCGACCGGAGTTGGCGCTTCAGCGCTTACTCCGGTCCCATATATGTATGAGCAATGCGGCATGGCAGCCGCGCCCTTCCTTTGTTCGCCCACCGGCCATCCGGTGTGCCGCGCGCCGATGCTCTGCCGGCGCGTTCATCGATCCCGTCGTCGACGGCACGCTTGCGACAGCGGGCCACACGATCGGTTGCGGTCGCCCTCAGCCGGCCGCTCCTGACCGGCCGTCTTACGCGGCCTCGTCCTGCTCCTTGAAGATCTTGTCCGCGAGATGGAACGCGGAATTCGCAGCCGGCACGCCGCAATAGATCGCGGTCTGCAGCAGCACTTCCTTGATCTCGTCGCGCGTCACGCCGTTGTTGCGCGCGGCGCGCAGATGCAGCGCCAGTTCCTCGCCGCGGTTCAGCGCCACCATCATCGCGATGGTCAGCAGGCTGCGCGTATGGCGCGGCAGGCCGTCGCGCGTCCAGATCTCGCCCCATGCATAGCGCGTGATCAGGTTCTGGAATTCGTCGGTCACCTCGGTGCGGTTCTCGAGCGAACGGTCGACGTGCGCATCGCCGAGCACCGCGCGGCGCACCTTCATCCCTGCTTCGTAACGTTCCTGGTCGTCCATCGCCGGTGCCTCACGCAGTCAGGAAATCGAGCAGCGCGCGGTTGAAGCCGCCGGTGCACTCGATGTTCGAAATGTGCGCGGCGTCGAATTCGACGTGAAGCGCACCGGGAATCGCGGCAGCCAGCGCACGGCCCTGGTCGGGCGGCGTCGACATGTCCTTCGCGCCGGTCACGACGAGCACCGGCAGCGTGATGCCTTTCACCTCTTCGCGCAGGTCGGCCGCGTTCAGCGCGTCGCAGTTCGCCGCGTAGCCGTCCTTGTCGGTATGCACGAAGGTGTCGCGGATCGCGTCGAACAGGCGCGGCTCGCGTTCGACGAACGCGTCGGTGAACCAGCGCGGCAGCACGGCGTCGGCAAGCGCGGCCATGCCTTCGGCGCGCGCCTTCTGCGCACGCGGCGCCCACACTTCCGGCGAACCGATCTTCGCGGCGGTGTTCGACAGCACCGCACGAACGATACGCGACGGGTAGCGCGCGGCCAGCGCGGCGCCCGTCAGCCCGCCCATCGAGATCCCGCAGAAATGCGCGCGCGCGATGCCGACGTGGTCGAGCAGGCCGATCACGTCGCCCGCGAGCTGGTCGATCGTGTACGAACCGGCCGGCGCGTCGGAATGGCCGTGGCCGCGCGTGTCGTAGCGCAGGATGTTGAAGTGCTGCGTGAGCGGACGGATCTGCGGCGCCCACATCTGCAGGTCGGCGCCGAGCGAGTTCGAGAAGACGAGCCACGGCGCGTCGTCGCGCGCGGCACGGTCGATCCGGTAATGCAGTTTCACGCCGTTGACAGTGGCGAAAGGCATCAATGTTCTCCTGGTTGGGTCGTGCCCGCATGCAGCGCGAGCACGGCGTCGACATAGGCCTGCGCCTCGCCGACGTAATGTGCGGGATCGAGCAGCCGCGCGAGCGCGTCGCGCGACAGGTGGGCGGACACGGCTGCATCGGCGGCGAGCACGTCGAACAGCGTCGCGCCGGTGCGCACGGCTTCCTTCGACGCATGCTCGACGACATGATGCGCATCGAGCCGGCCGATCCGGTCGCCGAGCGCGAGCATCACGGCTTCGCCGAGGATCAGCCCGTGCGTCAGGTCGAGGTTCGCGGCAAGGCGTTCGGTATTGACGTCGAGGCCCGCGACGATCTGCGCGATCTGCGCGAGCGCGCCGCCCGTCAGCCGCGCGAGGTCGGGCAGCGCATCCCATTCGGCCTGCCAGCCGCCGAGCGCGCGCTCGTGCTCCTGGACCATCCCCGCGAACACCGTCGCGACGAGGTTCGGCGCGCGTACGGCGGCGGTCAGCACGGCCGCGCAGCCGACCGGGTTGCGCTTGTGCGGCATCGTCGACGAGCCGCCCTTGCCGGCGGCGGCCGGCTCGCCGAGTTCGCCGACTTCGGTCTGCATCTGCAGCGACACGTCGCGCGCGATCTTGCCGAGCGTACCCGTCAACATCCCGAAGCATGATGCGGCTTCCGCGATGCGGTCGCGCTGCGTATGCCACGGCACGGCCGGCACGGCGAGCTTCAGGTCGGCCGCGAGTGCGGCCGTGACGCCACGCGCGTGCTCGCGCAGGCTCGCGAGCGTACCGGCCGCGCCGCCGAATTGCAGCACCAGCATGCGCTCGCGCAATTCGGCGAAGCGCGCGCGATGGCGCAGCAGCGCATCGAGCCATTGGGCGAATTTCAGGCCGAGCGTGATCGGCAGCGCCTGCTGCAGCCAGGTGCGGCCGATCATCGGCGTCGCGCGATGCGTGCGCGCGAGCGCCGCGAGCGATGCGCACGCCTGGTCGAGCATCGGCTCGAGCACGTCGAGCGTGTCGCGCAGCTGCAGCACGGTGGCGGTATCGATGATGTCCTGGCTCGTCGCGCCCCAGTGCACGAATTTCGCGGCCTCGGGGTCGTCGGCCTTCACTTGCGCGGTGAGCTGCCTGACGAGCGGAATCGCAAGATTGCCGCCAAGCGCCGCGCCGTGTGCGAGCGCGTCGGCGTCGAGCCGGCTTGCGTCGCACGCCCGTTCGATCGGCGCGACCGCGGCGGCGGGAATCACCTGCTGCGCGGCGAGCGCGCGCGCGAGCGCGGCCTCGACGTCGAGCATCCGCTGGATCGTCGCGCGCGGCGACCAGATCCGGTTGAGCGGCTCGGTGCCGCAGATGAGGGAGGTCAGGCGGGCGCTGTCTTCGAGCATGGCATCAGATTGGGGAAACGGCGTGCGCCTATTGTCCACCCAAGCGCGCCGGCGTGCGCTCGATCGCGCGCGCCGGCACGCCTGCGGTTCAGGCAGCGGCCTTTTGCGTCGCGTCGATCAGCGGCACGCCGGTCAGCTTCTGCAGTTCGTCGAACGACAGGTCGGTGAAGATCTCGCTCACCGCGAGGCCGTCGGCCGTCACGTCGAGCACGGCGAGATCCGTATAGATACGGCTCACGCATTGCACGCCGGTGACCGGATACGAGCACTGCGCGACGATCTTGCTCTCGCCCTGCTTCGTCAGGTGCTCCATCATCACGAACACCTGCTTTGCGCCGATCGCGAGGTCCATCGCGCCGCCGACGGCAGGAATCGCATCGGGTGCGCCCGTATGCCAGTTCGCGAGATCGCCGTTCGCGGACACCTGGAACGCGCCGAGCACGCAGTAGTCGAGGTGGCCGCCGCGCATCATCGCGAACGAATCGGCGTGGTGAAAATACGCGCCGCCGGTGAGCAGCGTCACGTGCTGCTTGCCGGCGTTGATCAGTTCGTCGTCTTCTGCGCCCGGCGCGGGCGCGGGGCCCATGCCGAGCAGGCCGTTCTCGCTGTGCAGGAAGATTTCCTTGCTCGGGTCGAGGTGGTTCGCCACCAGCGTCGGCACGCCGATGCCGAGGTTCACGTACGCGCCTTCGGGGATGTCCTGCGCGACGCGCTTGGCCATTTCATCGCGGGTCAGTCGTTTCATCTGGTTATCTCCCTCAAGCGGCTTGCGATGCAGCGTGTTCGGCGGCCAGCTCGGCCGCATGGGCGGCCTGCGGCACCTCGACGATGCGCTGTACGAAAATGCCCGGCGTCACGATGTGTTCCGGGTTCAGCGCGCCGAGCGGCACGACTTCCGACACCTGCACGATCGCGACCTTCGCGGCGCTGGCCATGATCGGCCCGAAGTTGCGCGCGGTCTTGCGATACACGAGATTGCCCCAGCGATCGCCCTTGTACGCCTTCACGAGCGCGAAATCGGCGTGGATCGGCGTCTCGAACACATACGGCTTGCCGTCGATCACGCGCGTTTCCTTGCCTTCCGCGAGCTTGGTGCCATAACCCGTCGGCGTGAAGAAGCCGCCGATGCCGGCGCCCGCCGCGCGGATGCGCTCAGCGAGATTGCCCTGCGGCACGAGCTCCAGCTCGATCTCGCCCGCGCGGTACAGCGCGTCGAACACCTGCGAGTCGCTCTGGCGCGGGAACGAGCAGATGATCTTGCGCACCTGTTTCGCCTTGAGCAGCGCCGCCAGGCCCGTCTCGCCGTTGCCCGCGTTGTTGTTGACGATCGTCAGGTCGCGCGCGCCCTGTTCGATCAGCGCGTCGATCAGCTCGGACGGCATGCCGGCCGTGCCGAAGCCGCCGATCATGATTGTCGCGCCATCGTGGACGTCGGCAACCGCCGACTGAAGCGATTCGAAAATCTTGTTGACCATGTCTCTTCCTGATACGAACCCGCGGCACGATGCGCGGCCTGTCGAGGGGACACGCGCGTGCCGCGTGCCGCGCCGGGCCGATTTCGACCCCGGCATTTGTTCGCTATTCGAACCTAGATTCGATTAGCGAACGATGGGCCGATCATAGAGTCGCGCACAGCGCGTTGTCAAGGCGGGTTGCCTCGGGGGTCACTGCATCGTCGAACGGCAGCCCGACGTAGTTTTCGGCGAGCGACTGCGCGGCGGCCCGCGAGCGCGTCACGTATTTCAGTTCGGCAAACTTCAGGCGATTGACGAACGGCGAATCCTCCGGCGACGAATGCAGCATGTTCGTCATGAAGTACGAGAAGTGCTCGGCGCGCCATACGCGCTCGAGGCAGGTCGCCGTATACGTGTCGAGCGGCGTCGCATCGCCCGTCCGGTAGCGCGCGCCGAGCGCGCGGGACAGCGCGCGGACGTCGGCGACCGCAAGGTTCATCCCCTTCGCGCCGGTCGGCGGCACGATGTGCGCGGCGTCGCCGGCGAGGAACAGCCGGCCGTGCTGCATCGTCTCCGACACGAAGCTGCGCATCGGCGTCACGCTTTTCTGCGTGATCCGGCGCTCGGTCGGCGTCCAGCCCGTGTCGTTCGAGAAGCGCGTGTGCAGTTCGTCCCAGATTCGCGCGTCGGACCATTCGGCGAGGTTTTCGTCGGGCTTGCATTGCAGGTACAGGCGCGTGACGGTCGGCGAGCGCATCGAGAACAGCGCGAAGCCGTTGTCGTGATGCGCGTACACCAGTTCGTCGAGCGACGGCGCCGCGTCGGCGAGGATGCCGAGCCACGCGAACGGGTAGACGCGCTCGAACGTGTTCAGCCGCTCGGCCGGGATCGTCTGGCGCGCGATGCCGTGGAAGCCGTCGCAGCCGGCGATGTAGTCGCAGTCGATGCGGTCCGCGCGGCCGTCCGCGTGCTTGAACGTGACGAACGGGTGTTCGCCTTCGACGTCGTGCAGCGCGACGTCGCTGACTTCGAAGTGCATCGGGTGGCCGTGCTCGACGCCGGCCGCGATCAGGTCGCGCACGACTTCATGCTGGCTGTAGACGGTGATCGCGCGCCCGCCGGTCAGCTCGGACAGGTCGATGCGGTGGCGCTGCCCGGAGAACAGCAGCTCGATGCCGTGATGCTCGAGCCCTTCGCGGCGCATCCGGTCGCCGAGGCCGGCTTCGTTCAGCGTATCGACCGTGCCCTGCTCCAGCACGCCGGCACGGATGCGGTTCTCGCAGTATTCGCGCGAACGCGCTTCGACGAGGATGGAATCGACGCCTTGCAGGCGCAGCAGATGGGAAAGCAGAAGGCCGGACGGACCGGCGCCGATGATCGCGACTTGGGTGCGCATTGTTCGTCTCCAGAACATTAATTCGAATCGTGGAACACATTTGAGCGCTTTCCCGACTATGCGGCAACGCGATTCAGGAGATATGTTGTATACGTTTTGAAGATATTGGCCCGATGATGGATTCGCTCGATCTGAACCTCATTCCCTACCTCGTCGCGCTCGACGACACGCGCAACGTGAGCCGCGCCGGCGACCTGCTCGGCGTGAGCCAGCCGCGCGTGAGCACGGCGCTCGGCCGGCTGCGCGAGTATTTCGGCGATCCGCTGTTCGTGCGCACGTCGCGCGGGATGGAGCCGACGCCGCGCGCGCTCGCGCTGCTGCCGGCCGCACGAGACGCGCTCGCGCAGATCGAGCGCGGCCTCGTCGCGCCGCACGACTTCGATCCGGCCGCAAGCACCCATACGTTCTCGATCGCGCTGTCGGACGTCGGCGAGATCGTGTTCCTGCCGAAGCTGCTGCAGTCGTTCGCGACGCGCGCGCCGCACGCAAACCTGCGTTCGGTCTCGCTCGCGCACGACGAAGTCGGCCGCGGCCTCGAAGCCGGGTCGATCGATCTCGCGGTCGGCTACTTCCCCGATCTGGACGGCAACAACTTCTTCCAGCAACGGTTGTTCACGCACCGGTTCGTGTGCCTGATGCGCCGCGGCCATCCGCTCGAACAGACGCCGCCGTTCACGGTCGAGCAGTTCCTCGCGTGCGGGCACGCGGTGGTGCGCGCCGAAGGGCGCAGCCAGGAAGTGCTCGAGAAATACCTGGCGAAGCAGCGCATGCAGCGCCGCGCGGTGCTCGAGACGCCGCACTTCATGAGCCTGCCGTTCATCCTGAGCCGCACCGACCTGATCGCGACGGTGCCGCATGCGATCGGCTATGCGTACGCAGCCGAGCATGCGTTCATCGTGCCCGTCGAGCCGCCGCTCGCGCTGCCGCGCTTCGACCTGAAGCAGCACTGGCATCGCAAGTACCACAACGATCCGCGCACCGCGTGGCTGCGCGGCGTCGTCGCGTCGCTGTTCAACGACGAGCAGGACGAATGGCCGAAGTGAGCGCTAGGGCCTGTTCGCGCTAGCACGCACGACCCGCGAAAGCATGAAACAATTGCCGGATATCGGCCGCCGCAGGCGGCCTTCGATGGAGCCACTACATGGGTAAAAAATCCGCACGGCCCGAGCAGGCCGCATCCCGGCCGAGCCGCGAAGAAGCAGAGGCCGCCGTTCGCGTGCTGTTGCGCTGGGCCGGCGACGATCCCGCACGCGAAGGCCTGGTCGACACGCCCGCGCGCGTCGTGCGCGCGTACGAGCAGTTCTTCGCCGGCTATGCGGTGGAGCCGCGCGACATCCTCGCGCGCACGTTCAGCGAAGTCGACGGCTACGACGAGATGATCGTGCTGAAGGACATCCGCTTCGAGAGCTACTGCGAGCACCACATGGTGCCGATCATCGGCCGCGCGCACGTCGCGTATCTGCCGAACCATCGCGTGGTCGGCATCTCGAAGCTCGCGCGCCTCGTCGACGCGTTCGCGAAGCGCCTGCAGATCCAGGAAAAGATGACCGTGCAGATCGCCGATACGCTGTTCGACGTGCTGCAGCCGAAGGGCGTCGGCGTGATCCTCGAAGCCGCGCACCAGTGCATCTCGACGCGCGGCGTGCACAAGCCGGGCGTCGAGATGGTCACGTCGCGCATGCTCGGTTCGTTCCGCACCGATCCGTCGACGCGGCGCGAATTCCTGTCGATCGTCGCCAATCCTTCTTCAGTCAACCTGACGAATACGTAATGGAGTCGACGAAGCAAACGGCGCATGCGCCCGTCGTGCTCGTGACCGGCGCCGCGCGCCGGGCCGGGCGCGCGTTCGCCGAGTATTTCGCCGCACACGGCTATCGCACCGCGGTGCACTACGATCGTTCGGCCGATGCCGCAAACGCGGCGGCCCGCGCGATCGCCGAGCGCGGGCACGATTCGGTCGCGCTGCAGGCCGACCTGTCTGATGCCGCGCAGATCACCGCGCTGATCGACCAGGTGTATGCGCGCTTCGGGCGCCTCGACGTGCTCGTCAACAACGCGTCGGTGTTCTGGCAGGACCATTTCCCGAGCTTCGATCTCGCGGCATTCGACCAGGCATGGGCCGTCAACTGCCGCGCGCCGATCCTGCTCACGCGCGCATTCTACGAACGGGCGCGCGCCGCCGGCACGCAGGGTGTCGTCGTGAATGTGGTCGACCAGAAGATCAAGGAAAACTTTCACCGCGACCATTTCAGCTACACGGTCGCAAAGGCCGCGCTCGGCAACCTCACGCAGATGCTCGCGCTGTCATGCGCACCCGTGCTGCGCGTGAACGCGGTATTCCCGGGGCTGATGCTGCCGAGCGACGACCAGACGCAGGCCGACTTCGAACACGCGAGCCGCGCATCGACGCCGCTCGCGCGCATCGCAGGCCCCGACGACGTCGCGAGCGCGATCCTGCTGCTGACGGGCAACGCCTACAACGGCGTGGATTTCGTGGTGGATGCGGGGCAGAACCTGATCCGCGTCGACCAGGACGTGCTGTACAAGCACCGCTCGCCCGCCGGCAAGCACTGATGCACGCGCAGCGGCGGCCGGCGGCCGCGCGCCGCGTTACGGCTTGTCGGCGCTGCCGCCTTCGCGGGCCCTGGTCTGCGCGACGCTCGTGCCGGGCGGCACGCTGTGCGTAAGCCACACGTTGCCGCCGATCACCGAGCCGCGCCCGATCGTCACACGGCCGAGAATCGTCGCACCCGCATAGATCACCACGTCGTCCTCGACGATCGGGTGCCGTGCGTTGCCCTTGACCAGCGCACCTTCGCCATCGGCAGGGAAGCTCTTCGCGCCGAGCGTGACGGCCTGGTACAAGCGCACGCGCTCGCCGATGATCGCCGTCTCGCCGATCACGACACCGGTGCCATGATCGATGAAGAAGCTCGGGCCGATCTGCGCGCCGGGGTGGATGTCGATGCCGGTGGCCGAGTGGGCGATTTCATTGATGAAGCGCGCGAGCAGCGGCACGCCGAGCTGGTGCAGCGCGTGCGCGAGCCGGTGGTGCATCATCGCCAGCACGCCCGGATAGCACAGCAGGATCTCGGTGATGTGCTGCGCGGCCGGATCGCCTGCGTACGCGGCCTGGATGTCGCTGACGAGCAGCGCGCGGACCGCCGGCAACTGCCGGCCGAACTCGCGCGCGATCTCGAACGCGCGCTCGTCGAGTTCCGCGAACGGCGTGTCCGCATGCTCGGGCAGGAACGGCAGCGCGCGGCGAATCTGCTCGCACAGCACGCGCAGCGTGCTTTCGAGCGTGTGGCCGACGTAGTAGTCGACGCTTTCGTCGGTGAGATCCGGCGCGCCGTAATGCGTCGGAAACATCGACGCGCGCAGGCCGGTCACAATCTTGCAGATCGCATCGCGGGACGGCAGTTCGCGGATGCCGCGCGGATGGCGCGTGCGATGGAGTTCCTCGCGCGACTCGCGCAAGCCGGCTACGATTTCTTCGAGGCCCCACTGACGGACGGGTGATGTCGACATATGCAAATGCAGGCGGCCGCGCTCGGTCGCACGGCCGCTAATAAAGTGACGGGTTCCACAAGATTACCGCGTTTTTTGTCCGGGAGCGGCACACCGGGGGATCGGCCGGACGGCCGACGATGCGGGAAACGCGATGGCGTCAGATCACGATGCTGCTCGCGTCGATCCAGCGCACGGCCCAGTCGCGCGCGTGCGCGATCGCGGCGCCTTCGTCGTTGAACTGGAGCTCGGTCGGGAAAAAACGGTTCGCAACCAACTCCCCGTCGCTCGATCGGGAGATCACGACGTAGGGCTTGAACGAACCGTCACTGGCGCGCGCGGGCGCGCAATTCAACAGATAACCGCGGTGCGTGAAGGCAGTAGTCGCTTGCATGAATCCGCCACCTCTAGTCCCTTGCTTTGTTGTTCACTACCCGTCTTTAAGGGTGCTGCGGCGCCCCGGCGCGGGCAGAGGCGGCGAGATCGAATCCCCTGTCGCCGCTTCGCAGGAAAAGAATCATACTCTGTAGAAAACGCGTCTTCTAGCTGAAATAAATCATGACAAATCAGTGCGCGTCGCGCGACCGCGGCGGTCGCCCGCGCGCCTTTTCCCGTCGAACCCGGAACGGGATTTGCTTCGATCCGAAGCGCTTCGCCGCCAGGAGAGCCGTGATGGAATCATCCGGTCAAACAGGTCGTTTGCATCCGCACAGCGTCGAGCTCGACAACGACAACACCCACGACAGCACGGTCGACACCGACGGCAAGAACCGCGAGGCGTGGCTTCTCGCCGGCGGCGGGCCAATCTCGCCCGACCAGATCACGGGCAGCAACGCGTCGCTCGTCGATTCGATGCCCGAAGCCGGCGACGGCCTCGCCGGTTTCGACAGCCGCGCCGGCGGCAACCATCCGGCGTTCGCGCTGCGCGCGGGCTACGTGATGATCGAGAAAGGCTTCGCCGCGCCGTCGCCCGCGGACGATGCGCAGTTCGGCCCCGTCCACCGGATGTACGGCAGCGCGTACTGGCCCGGCCACGGACGGCGGCCGGAACGCGTGATCGAGTTGACGGCCGTACCGAGGTAGCCGGCGCGGCGTTTGAATCGATCGTTCGTTTGCGGATCGGCATCGGTCGACGATCGATGCCGGCGGATTGGCGCACGCGACGGGTGCGCAAGCGAACGATTCCGCGCGTCGGCATCGGCGGTTTTATGCATGCCGCGAATCGCGCCGACGCACATGCGTTGATCGAAGTCATGTCGAAACGGCGCGGTTGCGATTGAATGGCGATGCGCGCGGTTCATCGGCGCGGCTGTTGCACCGTGTCGGTGCGGCATGCACGCGCCGCGATGCGTGCACCTGTGCAACGCGCGATTCCGATACCCGCGCATCCGTTCCCGGCGACGATGCGGTCTTCATCCACCATCGCTCGGAACCGGCTGTCGCGAGCCGCGCGGCGGCCACGCGAACGACGGATGCGACGCAGCCATGCGATACGCGTCGCGCAGTGCGGCATGCATCGCGTGCATGGCCGTGCGCCGCGGCGCCGGAGGCGCTGCTGTAGCGCGGCAGGACAGGCACCACACTGCGAAGTCCCCGCCATTGGTTTACCCTGCCTCGCAGCATTGCTCAGACTGATCGGCCATCCGGCCGACTTCGTTTCAACCCGCCACTCGGAGACACTATGTACAAGCGTATTCTGGTTGCCGTCGACGGCAGCAACACGTCCCGCCATGCGTTCGATGCCGCGCTGGCGCTCGCGAAAGCACACGGCGCCGAGCTGCAACCGTTCTACGTCGTCGAGAACGCCGAGATCTACTACAACGTGCCGGGCTACGATCCGTCCGTGCTGCGCGATCAGCTCGTCGCGCAAGGCAACGAGCTCGCAAAGGATTTCACGAAGCTGATGCAGGCAGCGGGCGTGAAAGGCGATACGAAGCTGGCCGAAGCGACGTCGCTCAACGATGTGTCGCAGCTGATCCTCGAGGGCGCGAAGGCGTTCGGCGCCGATCTGCTCGTGCTCGGCACGCACGGCCGCCGCGGGTTCCGCCGTCTCGTGCTCGGCAGCATCGCCGAACAATGCGTGCGGCACGCGACGCTGCCCGTGCTGCTGATTCCGGCCGCCGCCAACACGGACGAGCAAGCCGCATGAACGGCGTTCGGCATCCGCGGCCGGTCGCGACGTTTTGTCACCCGACAGCGACAACTTGCGGTGGGACAATGATTCAGTCGATTCAATGCCGGAGTAAACGATCATGCTGACGCCCGTCGCCACACGTACCGCCGCCACGCCTCATGCCGGCAGCTGGGCTCCTCGCCAGGCCGCGCACTGCTCGTCGTGCGCAATGCGGCACCTGTGCATGCCGCAGGGCCTGGCGCCCGAAGCGCTCAGCCGCCTCGAATCGGTCATCTGCGCGGCGCGCCCCGTCAAGCGCGGCGAAGCGCTGTTCCGCGAAGGCGACGCATTCGACAACCTGTACGCGGTGCGCTCGGGTTCGCTGAAAACCGTCGCCACGCGCCACGACGGCCGCGAACAGGTCACGGGCCTGCATCTCGCGGGCGAAGCGCTCGGCCTCGACGGCATCTGCGACGACACGCATCCGCGCACCGCGGTCGCGCTCGAAGACAGCTCCGTCTGCGTGATTCCGTACAGCGCGCTGAAGGCGCTGTGCTCGGAAGCCGGCTCGATGCAGTTGCGCATGCACAAGCTGATGAGCGAACAGATCGTGCGCGAAACGTCGCAGACGATGCTGCTCGGTTCGCTGAATGCCGAAGAACGTGTCGCCGCGTTCCTGCTCGACGTATCGTCGCGCTACCTGAAGCGCGGTTACTCGCCGTCGGAATTCAACCTGCGGATGACACGCGAAGACATCGGCAGCTACCTCGGCATGACGCTCGAAACGGTCAGCCGCACGTTGTCCAAGTTCCAGAAGCGCGGCCTGATCGAAATGCAGGGCCGTCATGTGCAGATCATCGACTTCGACGGCCTGCATCACGTCTGATCCCGCACGGCGCGCGCATCTCGCGCGCCGCCCGCGTGACGTTACCGATCAGTCGAGAAACAGCGCGGCGCGCGCCTTCAGCGCCGCGCTGAAATCGTCGAGCCAGCCGATCGACAGACGCCAGCTCTGCCAGTAAAGATCGATGTCGACAGTGCGCCCGCGCGACATGTCGACCAGTTCGCCCGCCGCCAGTTGCCGGTCGACCATCCGGTCCGGGCACATCCCCCACCCCAATCCCGTTTCGCATGCGCGCAGATAGCCCGCGACGTGCGGTATCCAGTGCTGCGGCGGATCGAGATCCGCGCGCGTCACGCGCCGGATGAAACGCGCCTGCAGCCCGTCCTTCGGATTGAACATCACGCACGGCGCACGGCGCAGCGCATCGCGCGTGATGCCCGCACTGAAATAGCGTTCGTAAAACGCCGGCGAGCACACCGCGCGATAGCGGATACGCCCGAGCCGCTCCGACCGGCATCCCTGGATCGGCTCGGCCTGCGCGGTCACGGCGCCCTGCACGCTGCCGTCGCGGATGCGCGCCGCCGTGTAGTCCTGGTCGTCGATCACGAGGTCGAGCAACGTTTCGCGCTCCGTGCAGAACGGCCCGACCGCGTCGATGAACCACGTCGCGACGCTGTCGTCGTTGACGGCCACGCGCAACATCGGCCATGCGCTCGCAATCTGGCCCGGCAGCGCCGGCATCCGGCCGCCAAGCTCGGCCTCGAGCAGTTGCACGCGCTCGGTATGCCGGCACAGCAGTGCGCCCGACGTCGTCGCGACGCACGGCTGCCCGCGCTTGACCAGCACGCTGCCGACGCGCTCCTCCAGCAGCTTCACGCGCTGCGACACCGCCGACGGCGTGACGTTCAGCTCCTTGGCCGCACGCTCGAACGAGCCGTACCGGATCACGGCTGCGAGGGCATCGAGCAGGGCGTAGTCGAGCATTAGATTTCCTTAATCTGCATTAGGTAAATTAGCTTCTCTTATTCTCATGCTGACCGCAGACTAGCGCTACACGATTCATCCGTCTACTGCTTCTACTGCTGTCACCACCATGAACTGGCTCGCTTTTTCCCACGGCGCCGCACTGTGCGCGTCGCTCATCGTCACCATCGGCGCGCAGAACGCGTTCGTGCTCCGCCAAGGCATCATGCGCTCGCATGTCGGCAAGATCGTGCTGCTGTGCGCGCTGTCCGACATGATCCTGATCGGCGCCGGCGTCGGCGGCGCATCGGTGCTCGTCGAGCGTTATCCGACGTTCGTCCACGCGGTGCTGTATGTCGGCCTCGCGTATCTCGCGTGGTTCGGCATCAACGCGCTGCGCCGCGCGTTCAAGCCGGGCCACGCAACGCTCGACGTGCGCGGCGACGCGGTCGCGCCGCCGCCGCAGAGCGGGCTCGCGATCGTGCTGATGACGCTCGCGTTCACGTGGCTCAACCCGCACGTATATCTCGACACGTTCCTGCTGATCGGCACGGCCGGCGCGCGCGAGCCGGAAGGCGCGCGGCTCGCGTTCGCGATCGGCGCAATGGCGGTCAGCGTCGTGTGGTTTCTCGGGCTTGGTTACGGTGCGCGATTGCTGGCGCCGTGGTTCCGCAAGGCCGTTGCGTGGCGCGTGCTGGATGGCGCGATCGGCAGCATGGTGCTGTTTCTCGCGGCCGTGCAGTTGCGCTGACCGACTCGCCGTCGCACGGGCGGCTGCGTGCCGCCGGTGCGCCGATCCGTTCCTGCGCCACGTCGGGGGCGTCCCGCCTTCACGCCTGCTTCCGCCGACACGGCATCCCGCTTCCCGCAGCGCATCGCCGCCGCGAAATTCAGCTCCAGATCCAACGCAGTCGTACGGACCACCAACGTGACGGACGATGCGTCCGTCATCTGTCGCAGGCCGGCCATCATCGCGGCGACGCACCGCCTGCACGAATCGAACCGATCGGCGAGAATGTCCGCTGTCCTGCGACAACGGTGGAACCGCACCGCGCACCCCGCCGTCTCGTCGCGCTCGACCTGGCCAATCGCGCAGTTCAATCCCGTCACCCCACCGATATCGGAGCAGAACATGGCACTACGCACTCTCGGCACGTCGAACATCCAGGTTTCGCCGCTCGCGTTCGGCGGCAACGTCTTCGGCTGGACCGTCGACGAAAACGCATCGTTTTCGCTGCTCGACGCGCTCGCCGACACCGGCATCAACTTCATCGACACGGCCGACGTCTATTCGGCCTGGGCGCCCAGCAACAGCGGCGGCGAATCGGAAACGATCATCGGCAAGTGGCTCAAGCGTTCCGGCAAGCGCGAGCAGGTCGTGATCGCGACCAAGGTCGGCCTGCTTTCGACACGCGCGGGCCTGACGAAAGACAACATCCTGCAAGCCGCCGACGATTCGCTGCGCCGCCTGCAGACCGACTACATCGACCTGTATTTCTCGCACCGCGACCTCGCCGATACGGCCCCGCTCGAGGAAACGCTCGGCGCGTACCAGACGCTGATCGACGCGGGCAAGGTGCGCATCATCGGTGCATCGAACTACAGTGGCGCGCGCCTGCGCGAAGCCGCCGACATCAGCAAGCGCGACGGCCTGCCCGCGTACCAGGTCATCCAGCCCGAGTACAACCTGATCAACCGCGCCGACTACGAACGCGATCTCGAGCCGGTCGTGCGCGACCTGAAGCTTGGCGTCGTCAACTACTACGCGCTCGCGAGCGGCTTCCTGTCGGGCAAGTACCGCAGCGAGGCCGACCTGAAGAAGAGCGTGCGCGGCGATCGCGTCGCCGGCTATCTCGACGAACGCGGCCTGCGCATTCTCGTGGCACTCGATGCCGTGTCGGCGAAGCACGGCACGCAGCCGGCCGCGATCGCGCTCGCGTGGCAGATCGCGCGGCCGACGATCACCGCGCCGATCGCGAGCGCGACGTCGCTCGCGCAGCTCGAATTGCTCGGCGAAGCGATCCGCATCCGGCTCGATCAGGATGACATCCGCCAGATTGATGAGGCCAGCGCAACCTGAAGTCGGGGGCCGCAGGCCGGCGGTACCTGTCGGCAGCGCGTGGCGATACGCGCGCCACCTAGCCGAAAATCGCACTCGCGTTTTGACTGACACGGCCGCTTCCGTTGACCCAGCCGGACATCGATCGCACGTCCGGCCGCAACGCCCCGCTGCAAGCGTGTCGCGCACCGGCCCCGGTCTTTCACGGATTGACCGCGACATTCGACGTGCCCGAGACTGCGCCGCTCGGGCGGTCATTGGGAGAACGTCATGCCGGATACCAGCACGGGGATCGTCACGATCTCGACGCGCACTGTACGCGGCGCCGAGCGCGTCGACTTCTGGGTCGATCATGTCGCCCGCACGCTCGTGCGGATCGAATGCAGCGGAAAATCGTCCGAAGGCATCGACGCGATGCTGCGCAAGCGCGATCTCGGGCTGTTCAGCGCATGCGACATCGTCGCGAACCGGCACGCGGTCGTGCGTACGCCGCACAACATCCATGCCGACCAGCGCGACGCCGTGTTCATCTGCCTGATGCACGAAGGGCAAGGCTATACGTTCCAGGACGTCGACTGCATGCAGCACGCGTCGGGCGATATCGTCCTCTACGACACGTCGGTGCCGTACGGGCACGGCTTTCCCGCCGACATGGCGATGACCGTGCTCGACGTGCCGCGCGACGTGTTCGAAGCACGTGTCGGGCCGTGGCGCTACCGCAGCCTCGTCAAGATCGATCGCGACGACGGCGTGACATCGTGGGCCGTGCGGCAGCTGTACGCGCTGCTCGCCGCGCCGCAGGAGCCGGCGCCCGGCGCCCGCGAGCCGCGCGCCGTTGCGATACTCGAGCTCGTGCAGTCGATGCTGCGGCTGCGCGACGGCGATGCGTCGCCGACGAAGTCGACCGTCCACACGTTGTCGCGCGCGAAGGCGTTCATCGACAGCCATCTCGCCGACGACGATCTCGACAGTCAGTCGGTGAGCCGCGCGATCAACCTGTCGCCGCGCCAGCTCGCACGCGTGTTCGAGATCGAAGGGATGCCGCTCACGCGCTACATCCTCGCGCGGCGGCTCGAACGTTGCCGCGCCGACCTGCGCGACCGGTCGCTGAAGCATCTGACGGTCAGCGAAATCGCGTTTCGCTGGGGCTTCAACAACAGCGCGCACTTCAGCCGCAGCTATCGCGCACGCTTCGGCGAGACACCAAGCGACACGCGCGCGCCGGCCGACGCGCGGTAACCGGACGCCGCAAAACCCGCCACCCGCCGCCGTGTCCGTGCGAGGCAAGCACGGCGTCCGTCCCGGTCAAATGGGCCGCATATCGCTCGCTAAGCTGGCTTCCTGCGCGGCGGCACTCGTTCCGCCGCCCGACAGCAAGGAGAAGAAGCGGGATGGAGACATACGACCATATCGTCGTCGGCGGCGGTTCGGCCGGCTGTACGGTCGCGCATCGGCTGGTGAAGGCCGGCAGGCGCGTGCTGCTGCTCGAGGACGGCCCGAAGGACGACAGCCTGTTCATCCGGATTCCGGCGACGTTCATCCGCGTGCTCGGCACGCGGCGCACGGTCACGTTCGAAAGCGAGCCGCAGCCCGGCGCGGCGGGACGCAAGACCTACGTGCCGCAGGGCCGCACGCTCGGCGGCGGCAGTTCGGTCAACGCGATGCTGTACGTGCGCGGCACGCGCGACGACTACGACGACTGGGCCGCGCTCGGCTGCACGGGCTGGGGCTGGGACGACGTGCTCCCCGTGTTCAAGCGCGCCGAATCGCACCTGCGGCTCTCCGAGCCGTTCCACGGCACCGACGGGCCATTGAAGGTCGGCGACACGCGCTACCGGCATCCGCTGAGCCTCGCGTTCGTGAAGGCCGCGCAGGAAACGGGCCTCGCATACAACGACGACTTCAACGGCGCCGCGCAGCACGGCGTCGGCTTCTATCACACGACGATCTTCGACGGGCAGCGCGGCAGCACCGCGGCCACCTATCTCGCCGACGCGATCGGCCATCCGAACCTGCGCGTGCTGACCGGCTGCCGCGTGACGCGCATCCGGTTCGACGGCCGGCGCGCGACCGGCGTCGATTGGCGCACCGAAAGCGGCGCGACGGGTTCGGCGGCCGCGCGTGCCGACGTCGTGCTCGCGGCCGGCGCGCTGAGCACGCCGAAGCTGCTGATGCTGTCGGGCATCGGGCCCGGCGCGCACCTGCACGCGCACGGCATCGACGTGCTGCATGACAGCCCCGACGTCGGCGCGCACTACCAGGACCACCTCGAAGTATCGATCTACGGCTATAGCCATGCGCCGGTCAGCCTGTTGGGCGAGGATCGCGGGCTGAAGGCGTTGCGGCACGGGCTGCAGTGGATGCTGTGCCGCACGGGCCTGCTGACGTCGAACGTCGTCGAATCCGGCGCGTTCGTCGACACGACGGGCAGCGGCCGGCCGGACATCCAGTTCCACGTGCTGCCGACGCTCGTCGGCGACGTCGGCCGCGAGCCGCTTCCCGGCCACGGCCTGTCGATCAACCCGTGCCTGCTCAGGCCGCGCTCGCGCGGCTCCGTGCAACTGCGCGGCGACGATCCGGCCGCACCGATCCGGTTCGACAGCGGCGCGCTGTCCGACCCGGCCGACGTCGACGGCCTCGTGCGCGGCGTCGCGCTCGCCCGGCAGATCATCCGCGCGCCGTCGCTCGCGCGCATCGTTCGCGAAGCCGAGCCGCTGACCGATGCCGCACTTGCCGACTACGTGCGGCGCCGCGCGAAAACCGTCTATCACCCGGCCGGCACCTGCCGCATGGGCAACGACGAGAACGCGGTCGTCACGCCGCGCCTCGAGGTGCAAGGCATCGACGGATTGCGGATCTGCGATGCGTCGGTGATGCCGCGCATCGTGTCCGGCAACACGAACGCGCCGACGATCATGATCGCGGAGCGTTGCGCGGAGTTCATGCTGGCGGAGTGACGCGGCGCACGGGCGCCGCACTGCACTGCACTGAAAACAAAAACGGCGCGTGACACACGCGCCGCTGCTACCTCCACTGCCCGGATCAGCACTCCGCCGCGCGCGCCGCATCGCGCAGCGCCATCGGCGACGCGCCGTAGCGCTCGCGAATCGCGCGGCTGAAATGCGCCTGGCTCGAGAACCCCCAGCGGAACGCGATCTCGCCGACGCTCGTCTTGCGCAGCCGCGCATCCGTCAGCTCGCGATACGCGTGCGACAACCGTTCCGACCAGATGTGCTGCGTGATCGACTCGCCTTCGGCCGCAAAGAGCCGGCCGAGATGGCGCAGCGACAGCCCGACCGCATCGGCAACCGCCTGCGGCCCGAGCTCCGGCTCGCCAAGATGCGTCGCGATGTACTGCTTCGCGGTCAGCAGGTACGACAGCGACGCGCGCGATGCGCCTGCGCCGTTCACTTCCGCGCCGATGAGTTCCGCGATCAGCGTGCGCGTGTGCTCGGCGAACGCCGCGGCATCGCGCTCGACCGGATCCTTCATGAAGCGCTCGACGCTCGCGCGCAGCGTCGCGCCGAGCATCGCGCCCGCGCCCGGCTTCGGCGCGATCCGCAGCGGCAGCGCCGCCAGCTCCGCATCGAGCCGGTCGTCGAACGTCGCGATCGGGATATCGATCAGCAACTGCCGCATCGGCGTCAGGAATCCGAACAGATAAGGCACGCGCGTGTCGTAGACGACGACATCGCCGGCTTCCGCGAGCAGGCACCGGTCGCGCTGGATGAAGTACGCGCGCCCGCTCAGGATCTGGCATGCGAACAGCGATTCCTTCGGCAACTGGCGCACCAAAGCGGGGCTGCGCTCGATCACGTGATCCTGGCCGCTGATGTCGGCGATGCCGAGGCCCGGCAACGCGATGTCGGTCTTCTCGACTTCGAGCCCGGCCGGCGACAGCGACGAGCAGCGCAGGCCGACCAGCGTCGCCGCGTTGAACGCATCCCAGTACGCCATCCGGTCGCGCGCCGGCACGTCGGCCGTCGAGCCTCGCGTGCGTGAAAAAACGGTCGAATTCGTCACGTCGCCTCCTGCTGGCGCCCGTCGTACGGAGCGGCATGCATTGCGGAATTGGGGGATGGATCGTTTAAACGTCGTGCAGTGCGATGTCCGGCGCGGTCAAGCAATTCGTCCAGCCCAGTCAAGAGCGGCGCGCACCGGCTGGCTAAAGTCGAACCCACGACACCCATACACAAGGAGACAAGCCGTGGTCGACAAAGCCGTAGCCGAATTCTGGCAAAACATCCCGCCGATTGCCAATCCGTTCAAGCCCGATGCGCTGCCCGAGGCCTACATCGCGAACGCGGCCACCGACGACGAGCGCTATTACGTTCCGTTCACCGAAACGGTTTCGTCGCGGCCGCTGTGGATCTCGCCGTCGCAGAACAAATGGTGCGACATCCTGATGGCGAAGGAAGCGGGGCTGGTGAACCGGCACTATCACCCGCACGAGGTATTCGCATACACGCTGTCCGGCAAATGGGGCTATCTGGAACACGAATGGACCGCGACGAAGGGCGATTTCGTGTACGAGACGCCGGGCGAAGGCCACACGCTCGTCGCGTTCGACCATCCCGAGCCGATGCGCGCGCTCTTCATCGTCAAGGGGCCGCTGATCTGGCTCGACGACGAAGGCAACCCCGACGGCTATTACGACGTGCATTCGTACATCGCGATGTGCAAGGCGCACTACGAGAAGGTCGGCCTCGGCGCGCAGGCGATCGAGAAGCTGTTCCGCTGACGCGCGACGAGGCCCGCCATGACATCCCGCCCTTCCCCCAAACTCGCATGGACGTACGAGAACAGGCTGCTGCTGATTCTGTTCACGACGTTCGGCTTCGTGTTCTTCGACCGCCTCGCGCTGTCGTTCCTGTTCCCGTTCATGTCGGCCGAACTGCACCTGACGAATGCGCAGCTCGGCATGGTGTCGTCCGCGCTCGCGCTCACGTGGGCGCTGTCCGGCGCCGCGACCGGTGCGTGGTCCGACGCGCGCGGCACGCGCAAGCCGCTGCTGATCGCGGCCGTGCTCGGCTTTTCCGTGTGCTCGGCGCTGTCGGGGTTCGTCGCCGGCTTCGCGAGCCTGATCGCATTCCGTGCGCTGATGGGCATCGCCGAAGGCCCCGTGCTGCCGCTGTCGCAGTCGCTGATGGTGGAGAGTTCGACGCCGAGCCGCCGCGGGCTGAACATGGGCCTGCTGCAAGGCTCGGCCGCCGGCCTGCTCGGCGCGATGATCGGCCCGCCGGTCGTGATCGGCATCGCGACCGCATACGGCTGGCGCGAGGCGTTCTACGCATCGTGCATTCCGGGCTTCCTGATCGCTTTCTGCATCTGGCGCTGGGTTCGCGAAGTGCCGCCCGGCGGCGCACGGAATGCACAAGCCGACACCGTCGGCGCGGCAGCGGCGGGCGGCGCCGCGATCAACCGCTGGGCGCTGCTGAAGGAACGCAACATCCTGCTCTGCGTGTTGATCAGTTGCGTCTTCCTCACGTGGTTCGTCGTGGTCATCTCGTTCGCGCCGGTCTTCCTCGTCGACAGCCGCCATCTTTCGCCGTCCGACATGGGCGTCGTGATGACCTGCCTCGGCGCCGCATGGGTGTTCTGGGGCTTCGCGGTGCCGGCGATCTCCGACCGGATCGGCCGCAAGCCGACGATGATCGTGTTCGCGCTGGTCGCCGCCGCGTGCCCCGTCGCGATGATTCACGCGAATTCGCTGTGGGCGCTCTGCGCGCTCGTGCTCGCGACCTACACGGGCCTTGGCTGCTTCACGCTGTTCATGGCGACGATCCCGGCCGAAACGGTGCCGCCGCGCGCGATCGCCAGCGCGCTCGGGCTGATCATGGGCGCCGGCGAGCTGATCGGCGGCTTCGTCGCGCCGACCGTCGCCGGCTTCGCGGCCGACCGCTACGGCCTGCAGTTCGCGATGTGGACGTCGGCAACCGGCGCGATCCTCGCGGGCGTGCTGTCGTTCGGCCTCGTCGAAACCGCGCCTGCCGTGCTGCGCAAGCGCGCGCTCGCCGGCGCCGCCGCGAACCGTCTCGATGCGCAAAACCTCGGAGGACGCTGACATGCGCGCACTTCAATGGCATGGCCCGCGCGACGTCCGTCTCGTGGAAATCGACACGCCGCGCGCGGGGCCGGGCGAGGTGCGCATCGCGGTCGCCTATTGCGGCATCTGCGGCAGCGACCTGCACGAATATGCGGACGGCCCGCACGCGATTCCGGTCGACGCGCCGCATCCGCTATCGCGGCGCACCGCGCCGCTGACGCTCGGCCACGAGTTCTGCGGCACCGTCGTCGAAGTCGGCGCGGGCGTGACGACGCTGAACCCGGGCGACTGCGTCGCCGTCGAGCCCGAGTATCGCTGCCACCAATGCGCATACTGCCGCTCGGGGTCGTACAACCTGTGCGTGTCGATGGGCTTCGCCGGGCTGATGGGCGACGGCGGGATGGCCGACTTCGCGGTCGTGCCGGCCTACATGCTGCATCGGCTGCCCGACGGCGTCAGTCTCGAACAGGCCGCCGTGATGGAACCCGCCGCCGTCGCGCTGCATGCGTTGCGCCGCGCCGAACTCCGGCTCGGCGATACCTGCGCGGTATTCGGGCTCGGGCCGATCGGCCTGCTGCTGATCCAGCTCGCGAAGCTGCAGGGCGCGACGACCATCGTCGCGGTCGATGTGTCGCCCGAGCGCCTCGCGGCCGCCGCGCGTCTCGGCGCGACGCACTCGTTCAACGCGCGCTCGCTCGACGCGGCCGTGCTGCGCGATGCGATCCGCGAGGCGTCGGGCGGGCTCGGCGTCGATGCGAGCTTCGAGGCGGCCGGTTTGCCGGCCACGTTCGAAGCGGCGATGCACGCGCTGCGCAAGGGCGGCCGCGTCGTGATGGTCGGCCTGATGCCGCGTGCGGGCTTCGATGCGTTCCGCGCGGTCAACGACGAGCTGACCTTCACGGCAAGCGTCGGCTATCGGCATGCATACGAAGACCTGCTGCGCATCGTCGCGTCGGGCGCGCTCGACCTCACGTCGATCGTTACGCGCACCGTATCGCTCGAAGATGCCGTCGCCGACGGCTTCGACGCACTGCTCGCCGATCGCACACAGATCAAGATTCTGGTTTCCCCCGCGCAGCGGTACGCCCGCCGCGCACACACTGTCGGGAGCATCGAGCATGAGTCGTCCGTTGGCGTTTGAAGGCAAGACTGTCGTCGTGACGGGCGGCACATCGGGCATCGGCGCGCGCACCGCATGGCGGTTCGCGCAAGCCGGCGCATCGGTCGTCGCGCTCGGGCTCGACGCCGCCGGCCCGCATGCGCCCGTGCACGAGCGCATCCGATGCGTCGAACTGAACGTGATCGACAGCGATGCGCTGACAGGCACGATCGCCGCGCTGCCGCGGCTCGACGTGCTCGTCAACGGCGTCGGCATCAGCCGGCACGCGGACGAATACCGGATGGACCAGTTCGAGCTCGTGCTGAACGTAAACCTGACGTCGGTGATGCGCGCATCCGACGCCGCGTTGCCGGCGTTGTCCGCGCACGGCGGCAGTATCGTCAACGTCGCGTCGATGTACACGTACTTCGGTAGCAAGGACCGGCCCGCGTACAGCGCGAGCAAGGGCGGCATCGCGCAGCTCACGCGTTCGCTCGCGCAGGCGTGGGCCGAGCGCGGCATTCGCGTGAACGCGGTCGCGCCCGGCTGGATCGACACGCCGCTCAGCAGCGGGCTGATGGCCGACGGGCACGCGTCGCGGCAGATCCTCGAGCGCACGCCGCTCGGGCGCTGGGGCACCGCCGACGAGGTCGCGAACGTGATCCTGTTCCTGTGCTCGCCCGGCGCGTCGTTCGTCAACGGCGTGGTCGTGCCGGTGGACGGCGGGTATTCGACGGTATAGCGCTCAGCGCGCGGCGTGTCGGCGGGCAGGCAGCCGCTCCCGATGCGCCGTGCGCGACCCGGTCCCTTTCGGTTGCACCTGAATCCGGATCATTCAGGTTCGGGTTTTTCATATCAATCAGTAGTCCAATCAAAAAATATCCGACCCGATCGGAAACATGTGAGGAGCATTTGGAGATGACGAAAAAGACCCTTCTGGCACTCGCGGCCTGCGCGATTCCGGCGGCGGCGTTCGCGCAGAGCAGCGTGACGATGTTCGGATTGATGGACGCCGGCCTCAGTTTCGTCAGCAACGAAGGCGGTCGCGGAAACGCGAAATTCGACGACAACATCTTCTTTCCGAACCTGCTCGGTTTCGAAGGCAAGGAGGATCTCGGCGCAGGCACGCGTGCGATCTTCCGGCTCGTGAACCAGTATTCGCTCGGCAACGGCTCGATCATCGGCGGCGGGTTATTCGCGCGGCAGGCCTACGTCGGGCTGGAAAACGACCGCTACGGCAAGCTCACGCTCGGCAACCAGTACGAGTTCATGGTCGATGCGCTCGCCGCGAGCGGCAACGAGATCGCGCAGGATCTCGTCGGCCTGTACGGCTTCCGCAACGGGCCGTTCGACAAGCTCGCGCTGCCGAACAACCCGACCGGTGCGTTCGACTGGGATCGCGTTGCAGGCAGCAATCGCGTCGCGAACGCCGTCAAGTACACGAGCCCGTCGCTGTCGGGCCTGACCTTCGGCGCACTGTACGGTTTCGGCAACGTTGCGGGGTCGGTCGGCGCGAACAACACGGTCAGCGTCGGCGCGAGCTACGACAACGGCCCGTTCGGCGCGGGCGCGGCCTATACGAATCAGAAATACGGCGCGGCGGCGGGGCTGCCGCCGACCAGCGTACGCAACTGGGGGGCGGGCGTGCACTACACGCTCGGCACGGTCACGGGGAAGGCACTCTTCACGACCGTGCGCAACGCGCAGAACGGCGCGGGCGCGTGGTCGGCGGAGGCCGGTGCGGCGTGGCATCCGTCGCCTGCGTGGGTGGTCGGCACGAGCTACACGTACATGAAAGGCAACGACACGCTCGACAACGCGCATGCGCATCAGATCCTGGCGGCCGTCCAGTACTGGCTGTCGAAGCGCACGATGGTGTACGTGGCAGGCGTTCACCAGCGCGCGAGCCACGGCAGCAACGCGCTGATCAACGGCGTGATGGATGCGAACGGCGCGTCGAGCGGCGCGCTGCAGTCGATCGCTCGGGTCGGGTTCAGTACGCGGTTCTAGGTTCCAGCCTGTCGGCAAATCCTGCCGGCGATCCGCGGCCGGCCTGTCCGGCCAACTGCAGGACGCAGGTTCCGGCGACGCTGGTATATCCGTGTACCGGATGCGGGATTCACATGCACGCGCCGCACATCTCGTCACGCGTGCACTGTAACCACGTGTAATCGATTCGCGGATCAATTCCTCGTACGCTGTCGATGCTCTTCCACGCGCCCGATTTCTCCGCAGGCGCTGCTTCGCAGGATGGGGAGAGATGCCGGCGCCGCGGGCGTCGTCGCTCAACAGAGTGTTCTTCAACGATAAAACGTGAAAGGAACTGCCATGTCTCATACCTTGGATAGCTTCAAATTCATTGACGTCCTGATTGCGTTCGATGTCCAGGAGATTCTGAAACAGAACAACAATACGCTCGGCACGACGCCGGATAAGGCGACCCCGCTCGGGAACAACCCCGATACCGTCTACATGATCACCCCGCTGGCGGATGCGGCGTCTGGCTTTGGCCAAGGCTCGGTGCAAGGTATGTACCAGGGCGAGGGCGGCAGCAACTTGATGCTCAAGGCCAACGTCAACGACATGATTTACTGGCGCACCGTGTCGCTGACGGACACGGAAAACTACAAGTGCTTCCTGTACAGCATCCAAGCGATCAGCGGCAACCTTCTGGGCTATGTTTCGCACATGACCGAGAACACCACCGAGCCTTACCCGGCACAGGGCTGGCCCGACAACAACAGTGTGAAAACAGAGCTGCGCGCGGACTACTGGGCGCAAGCCACCGTGCTCAGTCCCGGCCAAGAGACCTATGCGTTTGTTGCTGCCGTTTACGACCGGCACGCGCACCTGAAGGGCTACGTCACCTGGAAGGCTTACCTCGCCATCAGCCACGGGTGATCTCGAACCGGCGCCTCGACAAGACCGCGGCGTGATCGGCGCGAGGCGCCCGGCAGCACCGGGCGGGAGCAATCGGCCCGCCCGCCGCTTTCCGCTGGCGAAGCCATCCCGCCGCGATGAAACGACAACCGGTCAAGTCACAGAAACAGCAGCGCCGGATTCAGTTCCTGTTCGCCGCACGGCTGCGCGCGCCATCCCAGTGCCACCGGAACCGAGTAAAGCCGTCGCGCGCCGAAACGCGGCCAGAAATGGCACAGCCCCGGCGCGATGACCTGCACCACGGATAAGCCGATGTCGGGCCGCGTCTTGTCGACGACGAGCACGTCCATGCCGGCCGCCGCGATGCGCCCGACGCAATGCGCGAGCGCCGCCGGCAACGACTCAGCGTCGCTCGGCCGCCACGTCGAGCGCGTCGTGCAGCGCACGCCGTTCGCCGGATACAGAAATCCGGTTGCCGACAGTTTGTCGCGATCCCACGGGTGCGGCGCCTCCGCTGCGACGTCGAGCAACTGGTTGACTTCGGTCAGCGCGCGCTGCACCGCGATTCGGCCGTCCGGATGGCAGCCGAAGCCGATCGAGAAACGCCCGTCCTGCGGATTTTCCGCCAGAGCGGCCACGGTCGGCACCCCGAGATCGGTAGTGATGTCGAGCCCCCACAAACGCCACCCGAACGTCGCGTATTCGCGCACGAGCGCATCGAAATACGGATCGTCGAAACTCGCGAGATCGATGCCGGGGCGCGGGATCCGGTTGTACCACCAGATCGCGACCGCATCGCGCTCGATCAATTCGAGCATGCCCTGCAAAATCGCCTCGTCGACGTTCGATCCCGCCGCGCAGCCGTTGGGATTGTGCACGCATGCGGCATGCACCCGCGCACTGTCGGGCGTTTCCGCATAGCAGTAGCTCAGCGGCACGAGATGGCGCTTGCCGGTCACGAGCGACCAGGCCGGCGTCCAGTCGATGACGTCGCGCGCGGTGAAACGCGGCGGCACCTGCTTTCGAACATCGCGGGTCAATGCGTTGATCGCGTCGCGCGCGTCGAATTGCCGTTCGCTGAACTGCTGAAGATCGTTCACGTGAATCGGTAGGGCATCGCATGCCGGATCGGCGAGCAGGCTTTCCATGCTTCCCGTCAACGTCGCCTCGTCGCCTTGATACACGCTGCTGAATCGTTCGAGCGCCTCGCATAGCGCGCTCACGCGGGCCTGATCGTCGGTGCGGCCTTTGCCCGAGCAGATCCTGTCGAACCGGTTGCTGCCCGGTACGGCGGCCGGGCACACGAGAAAACCCGACGCATAGACCTTGCGCAGGCCCGCGTGTCGCTTCGGCATCGGGTGCAGATACGCGATCGCGCCGCTGACCGGCGATATCAGATGGGCATAACGCTCGAACACCTGTTGCGGATCGGCGGTACGGTAGCCGCCGTCGGCGCGCGCCAGCGGCGCATGATCGGCGAGTTGCGGCGCCCGCGCCGCCTGCTCGCGCATCCATGCGGAATTGCCGCAGCACGGGCATTGCGGACGCTTCAGCACGCGGTGCCGCTCGGCGGCCAACGTGTCGGTGCGCTGCGCCACGATATGCGTTTCCAGCCGTTCCGATGCCGTGCGGCTGACCGCGATCTGCTCGACCGTCGCCGCCACGAGCGCCGCCGCTGCTGCTGCCCCGGCACGCGAGGCGGCCGGCGGCAGACGCGTCGCGTCGCTGCCGTGATGGCGCGCAAGCAGCGCCTCGACAGGCCGGTTGATGCGAATCCAGTAGCGCACGCATTCGATGCACGGCGCGTCGGCCAGCGCACCGCGGCCGGCCAGCAACGGCCCGATCAGCGTCTGCACGCCACCGGCCGCCACGACGAGCAATGCGCCGCCGCGCGCCGCCGCGCGGGCGGCGCACGCGGCGAGATCGTCGCGGTCGTGCGTATCGGTGATCGCGACGGTCAATTCGGCGTCCGGCACGACATCGATGCCGGCCGTGTCGAGCGCGCGCCTGAGCGCCGCATCGTCGGCGCCGAACGCCTCGACTGCGACGCGCAGTTGAGCGACGCGCGCACAAGCCGCGTCGCCGTCGAGTCCGGCGCGCTCGAAGAAACCACGCGCCGCATCGTCGTCGTGCGGCGCGTCGGCGCGTACGTACCCGCGGCGCACCAGATGATCGAGCCGCGCGAGCACGTCCCATTCTCCGAACGTGCCGCCAAGCGATGTCACGATCTCGGCGATCGACATCCGCGCCCGCAAACAGGCGGCGATCTGAACGAAGATCGCACCGGACAGCATCGCGCGTTTGAATTCGTCGACGACGAACAGCGTCTCGGGGCCCGCATCGAGCACGAGCAAATGCGGTTTGAAGCGCAACACGCGCGAAAGGTCATCAAGCATCGTCGGGTTCCGTGCGGCGGGTAAAAAAACATCGCGTGCCCCGGACAGCCGGCCCGGGGCACGCGACGGTGCGCGGCTCGGCCGCGGCAGGTCAGCAGCAGGTGAACAGGTAGCTCGGCCCGGCGTCGCAGTAGGCCGCGAGCGCGACGGCCTCTTCGTCCAGGTTCGTCGGTTGCTCCGGTATGCCGACCGTCATCACGTTGCGCGGCAGGTTCCAGCTACCGCTGCCGTTTCCGTGGCTCGTCCAGCCATGATCGCCGCCCGTTTTGACGACCTCGATGTCGATGATCCACGGGCACTGGTAACCGAAGTATTTCGCGAGCGTCTCCAGCGGCTTCTCCAGCAGCTCGCCCTTGAACTCCGGGTTCCGCCACGAAAGCGCGATCGCACGCAGATAGACCTTCTGAAACTCCAGCATCGATTCGAGCGTCGGATTAGCGTTGTCCTTTGCCATGTCGGTTTCCCCGAGGTCATTCCATGATGGTGATGTGGTTCGCGTTGTACGCGGCCAGCGCCTGCGCGAATTGCGCCTCGTCCGCCGGTGCGGGCGGCAGAAACAGGGTGAGCTTGTTTTTCCGGCCGCCCGTCCAGTCGCCGTTGACGCCCGGTGTCCAGGCCGACGATTTGGTCTGCACCTTCAGGTCGAGGCTGAACGGAAAGTGATAGTCGAAATGCTCGCGCAACGCGTGGACCGGATCGGCCTCGAGTTCGTCGAGAAACGCCGGGGAATGCCACGCGAGGGCGATCGCCCGGATGACGGTTGCCCGGTATTCGAGAAACTGTTCGTACGTCGGTAATCGAAGATCCTTGCTCATCGGTATGTTCTCCTGATTGACGAATGGAACCACTTACGGCAACGACTGCAACATCGCTTCGGCGAGCCTGGCAATGCGGCCCATGCCCGCCGTTGCTGCGACTTCGCATGCACGCCGGCACGCGGCCAGCGCGGCCACGCCGCCGCATCGCGGATCGGCCTGGCGCAAGTACTCGGACTTCTTCAGCAGCAGCTGTGCTTCGTAATACCGTTCTCCGGTCGACTCGCACCATGCGAGACACTGCTCGATCTGCGCGAGCGCGGCGTGGTAATCGCCGCGCCCGGCGTCCAGCTCGGCAAGCAGCGACGCATAGTAGGTCAGGCCGAGCAGGCCGCCCGACCGCCGCTGCGCATCGAGATGCGCGATGATGCCCGCACGACTCCCTTGCGCCCACGCATGAATGATCGCGGCGTAGTGCTCGACCGCGCGCAGCCGATGCACGTCCGACAGACGGAGAATCGCTTCCGACAGCGTTCGGGCCGCGTCTCGATCGCCCGCCAGCTGGTGCGTGCGCGCGAGGTACATCATCGTGACGCCGAGCGTCGGCAGATGATCGAGGCAGGTCGCGCAATACACCGCGTCGCGCGCCATCGCGAGCGCGGCTTGCGGATCGTCGTCCATGCACCAGCGCACGCTCGCGAGCGACGCCATCGTCCACGCGCGCGTATCGAGCCCCAGGATGCGCCGATGATCCGCGTCGCGCCGCACGTCGTAGCCGGCCAGCACCGCGTCGAACGCGGCGCGGGCGCGCGCATAGTCGCCGTCGACCCACAGGCTCATGCCGCGCATCGCGTCCGCCGCGACCTGGACGCCGGCATCGCCGCGCTCGGTCGCGAGCGCGTCGAGCCGCATGCCGATCCCGCGCACGGTGGGACGATCGCCGGCGACGTGGTAGTAGGTCGACAGCGTCCATAGCGCGCTGATCTCGAGCTCCGGGTCGTCGAGCGTCTGCATCTGCCGCAACAGTTGCTCCGCATGCTCGCGCACCTGCGGATCCGCCCAGCCGAGCCGCGCCATCATCGCGTGCGTCAACGTGGCGCGGATGCGCGCGCTGTCGTGCTCGCGGTGCGCGTAGTCGGCGTTGCCGAGCCAGTCGAACACGGCCTGCCCGTAGCGGATCGCGTCGTCGTACCGGGAACGTTCGAGTGCGCGGCGCGCCGCGTCGATGCCGTGGGCGATCGCGTCGGCGAAGGCACCCGCGCGCGCGAAGTGCCCGGCGACGCCGAACGCATGCGCACCGGCGCCGCGGTCGGCTTGCGCGACCAGCGCGCGGCCGACGCGGGCGTGGTTGCCGCGCCGCACGGCGGGCGGCATCGATTCATAGGCCGCATCGCGAATCAACGCGTGGCGGAACGAATAGAACACGCGATCGCGCCGATGTTGCGCGTACACGATCCGCTCTTCGAGCAGCAGCCGCAGATGCGCGTCGAGCGTGACGCGATCGTGCGGCGATGCGTCGGCGAGCAATTGCGCATCCACCTCGAGCCCGATGGTCGCGGCGAGCTGCGCGGTGTCGCGCGCGTCGTCGATCCGGTCGAACACAAGACCGAGCATGCCGCCCAGGCTGAGCGGAAGCGGATAAGGATCCGTTGCCCGCAGCCCCGCGAGCGCGCCGTCCGCGCCGTCCGCGCCGTTCATCATCAACTCGCGCGCGACGGCCTCGATGAACAGCGGGATGCCCGCCGTGCGCTGGGCGAGCTGATCGAGCCAGGCTGGATCGAGCACGCCCCGGCCCAGACACGCCGACATCAGGCGCTGCGCGTCGTCGCGCGGAAGGCGGCGCAGCACCACGCGTTCGGTCGTGCCGCGCCAGCGCCCGAGCTTGTCGGGGCGTGACGTAAACACGATGCCGAGCGCCGCCGCGTGCGGCGAGCGCTGCAGGTACGCAAGAAAGTCCTCGGTCGAGCGATCGATCCACTGGACGTCCTCGACAACGAGCAGTACCGGCGCGCCGTTGCCGAGCGACACGATCAGTTGCCCGAGGACGTCGAACAGCGCGTGCTGTTCGCGCGCACTCGACCACAGGAACCCCTTCGCATCGCAGGGCAGCCCCAGCCAGGTCGCGAGCGCGACACGGGCCGCCGCGTGATCGCATTCGAGCGGCGCGATCATGGCGTCGATCGCCGCGAGCGCGGGACCGGCCGGGCTGTCGGCGTCGATATGCCAATGCGCGCCGATGAATCGCAGGATCGGAAACAGCGCATGATTCTCCCGCTCGGGCAGGCACCCGCAATGCGCGAAGGCGTGGCCCTGAATCCGGACAGCCTCGCACAACTCGTGCACGAGGCGCGACTTGCCGATTCCCGCGTCGCCGACGACGAGCCGCGGCACACCGTGCGGCGCAGGCTCGCCGCGCATCACGCGACGATGCCGCGCGAGCGTCTCCCGCCACGCGCGCAACAGCGCGTCGAGTTCGCGCGTGCGGCCGACCATCGGCGCCCGCATGCCGGCGTCGAGCGAATCGAACGGCGTATCGGCGCGACGCTCGCCGAGCAATTCATGAACCGGCTGCGGCACGAGGCCCGCCCGCGCCAGCCGCAACGAGGTCGGCCGATAGTCGGCATGCCGTTCGAGCGCAAGCCGCGCATCGTCGCTGATCAGGATCTGCCCGGGCCCGGCAAGCCGCAGCAGCCGCGCCGCCGCGGCGGGCGTCGAGATGCCCGACATGCGCGACGCATGAGCGAGAACCTGCCCGACGTGAATCGCGGCGGCCACTTCGACGCGCCAGCCTTCGCCGCCGGCCGCTACCGACGCCGGCAGCCGTGCGCGCTCGGCCACCCGCACCATGTCGAGCGCCGCGGGGGCCGGGCGGGGCGCCGGCCGGGTGATGTCGCCGTGCAGGCCGAAATGGAACAGCAGCGTGTCGCCGAGCCGTCCGTCGACCTGCGCGCCATAACCGACGGCGATGTCGGCGCACTTCGTCAGCCATTGCTCCTCGTAGCCGTCGAGCAAGTCGCCGTGATCGGTTCCGGCATGGCGCCGCAGCCCCTCTCCGGAGATCGTCACGCAACAGCACAGCGTGGTGATCTGACGGTACTCGCCCACCGTTGCGATCGTCTCGCTGCGCGGCGCGAACGGGCGCGGACGCGTCTGCCCGCTTGCGCGGCCGGCATCGAACTGGCCGACGAGCGCGGCGAAGTTGAGCGCGCGAAACGGCTCTGCGAGTTCGTCGGCCGACGCGGCGCGCTGTTCCGGATTCTTGCTCAGCGCACGCCGCAATACCGAGCCGAGCGGATGCGACGCGATCGACCGAGGGAGCGCGACATCCACCGGGCTGAGCTGCTGATAGAGAATGTCGGCCACGCTCGCGCCGTGCATGACGACATCGCCCGTCAGGCATTCGATCACGATCAGGCCCCACGCATACAAATCGCTCCTGGGCGTCGGCGGCTCGTTGCGCAATTGCTCGGGCGCGCAGTAGGGCGGCGAGCCGAGCACCTCGGTCGCCAGCGTCGAAGTCTGACGCGCGATGTCCTCCGTGCCGGGCAGCAACGCGCCGATGCCGAAATCGAGAAGCTTCGCGTGCGGCCCGTCGTCGGCCATCGTGATCGCGATGTTCTGCGGCTTCAGGTCCCGATGCACGATGCCCCGCCGATGCGCGGCCGCGAGCGCGTCGAGCACCTCCGTCATCAGCCGGCCCGTGTCGACGGCCGACAGCGGCCCCTGAGCCGCGAGCCGATCGCGCAAGGTCCGGCCCTGTACCAGCTCGAATACGGCGAACAGCCGGCCGTCGGGCGCTACCCCCTTGTCCAGCAACGCCACGATGTTCGGGTGCCGCAGCGCTTCGCACAGGCTCGTCTCGCGCTGAAAGCGCACACGCTGGCGCGCGCGCTCCGTCGCGGTACGCGCGGCGTCGTCCCGCATCAGCTTGATCGCGACGTCCTGCCCCGTCTCGCCGCAGGTCGCGCGAAACACCACGCCATTGCCGCCTTCGCCGAGCAGTGAGCCGAGCCGGTAATGCCACTTGCCGGCAAGTTCCGCGAAAGGCGCGGCGCTCTGGCGGGGTTGCCGGGGTTCAAGTGCTTCCGGCACGACGGGCGCGCGGGACACGGTCGGCAACACGGCCGGTTCTCCCGTGCTCACGAGTAATGGGCGACCGGGTCGGGCGCCGGACGATGCACGCCGATACGCGGCAGGGCGGCCGGCACCGACTGGCATTCGAGATGCTCGCCGCGCATGACGCGGAACGGAAACTCGCCGAACCGGACGCTGCCGCGCCGGCGCTCGACGAGCTGGCTCGCGTCCAGCCCCGGCAGGGCCGCAAACTGGCTCCGGGCGCGGTGAATCTGCACGTTGACATGGGACGTGTCGATGCCGAGCATGCGCGCCAGCCGGTCGAGTTCGATCCAGCCTTGCGTGGCGGCGTCGTAGCCGGCCTGCATGTCGGCCGCGCGCGCCCGGGCGAGCGTGACGAGACTGTAGTGATGGGCGCGCTCGCCGAGGTCGACCACGCCGCCGCGGACATGCAACAGCATGCGCACGTGCTCTTCGTCGCGGCTGACGAAGAATTCGAGCAATTGCGCCGGCGCGGCCGGATCCGCGGGCGCGGCGAGCATCATTGTCGAGCCGTTGCGCACGACCGCCAGGCGCCACGTGACGTCGCCGGTCGATACTTCATCGCCGTCATGAAGCGCGCGCGGCGGCAACGTATCGTCGCACAGCCATTCGCCGGCCGGCGACCGGACGATCGTGACCGGCTGCGCGGCGCGTGTGGCCAGGATCTGGCGCGGCGCGAGCACGATCGGATGCGCGGCGCCTCGTATCGGCCACAGCGTATCGGCCGGATCGTCGAGCGCATCGACGCGCCATGGCGCGATACCCGCCCTGCCGAACCGGATTACGTCGCCTGGCTGAAGCACCACGTGCTCGCCGTGGCGCAACGGCACGCCCGAAACCGACGTGCCGTTGCTGCTGTGATCGTGGAGCTCCCACCGCCCGCCGATCCAGCGGATATGGGCATGGACTCGGGACACCGACGCGTCCCGGATGACCGTGTCGCAGCGCGCGGCATCGCGGCCGAACACGTGATAGGCGCGGAGCAGGCACGCTTCTCCGGATGAATCGTTCTTGAGTATCGCCATGGTCGCCCCGCGTCGGATTCGCCCGGATCGCTCGAGTGACGCATCGGCGCTGCCGGGCGAGCGATTGATTCAATGATCGCGAACAATATCGACTGTTCGCCGCCTCGTTACCTGATTTCTCGTCAGCTTCCTTTCGAATCGTTGCTCATCCGGCACCTGTTATTTCGGTCAATTGAATGGTCGACTGTTTTGTTGTTTTAATATCGAGCAACTTGTTGAAAATCCTGCCAAATAAAATCACGCGCCGCAACCGGAATACTCAATCACGGGTTTTATATTGCAATGCTTTACAATTTTCGATGAATTTTCGGGTTGCAAATAAAGGGTCGAAAATCTTCATCGACGCGCAAGCCATGGCCGACGTGCGTCGCATGGATGAGATCACATTGAATGACGGGGCGGATTTAAACACCTTTGCCGCCGCGGAAATTTTGTTTGATGAACCGAAAATAAATTAAATCATTTCAGTTATTTAAATAATAACCTTTGGCGTTTTGGTAATCGGCATTACTTCATTTATTGCGACATGCCGATGTATCAACGGCGAAAGTCTTGCGGTGTCATCGACAGGCAAATGAGGGTCGGCACGGCTGTGTCTCATGATCGATTGCGTCAACGACTGGGAAAGCGCACATGGCGCCCCCGGTCCGATCGTCAGGATCGACTCGCCAAAGAGATTGAGAGAACGCATCGACGGGAATTCTCATCGCAAGCAGACGGACGCGGACGCCCTCCATCCAACCCCAATAAATCCCTCTTGACGCCCTATCTTTCGATATATATCTTTAGATATGTTTTACGACATACAGGACACGATCATGCGACACACCCCCTCCCGCGGCCATGCCCGATGCGACGGTCATGGTGCGCATGCCCGCCCTGACTGGTTCGCCGGTCTCTGGTACGCGATCGGTCGCCACCGTCGCGGCCACGATCCGTTCGGCGGCGGCCCGTTCGGCGGCCGTGGCGGGCGCGGCGGCTTTGGCGATTTCGGCGACGACGGCATGCCGCGCGGCCGCCAGTTCACGTCCGACGATCTCCAGCTGCTGCTGCTCGCGCTGGTCGCCGAGCAACCGAGCCACGGCTACGAGCTGATCAAGGCGCTCGACACGCGTTCGAACGGTTTCTACAGCCCGAGCCCCGGCATGGTGTATCCGGCGCTCACCTATCTCGAGGAAGTCGGCTTCGTCGCATCGCAGGCGGAAGGCAATCGCAAGCGCTATGCGCTGACCGACGCCGGCCGCGCGCATCTCGACGCACAGCGCGAACGCGTCGACACGCTGTTCGCGCGCCTCACGCACCTCGCACGCAAGATGGAATTCATGCGCCGCGCGTTCGCCGGGGAATCGGCGGGCAACGAAGCTCAGGACGAATCGCAGGCCGGCTGGCTGCCGGAGTTCGTCGAGGCGCGCGTCGCGCTCAAGCGGGCGCTGCTGCACAAGAGCGCCGCCGGCCCCGACGAACAGCGCCGCATCGCGGCAATCATGCGCCGCGCAACAGCCGAAATCGAAGGCGGCACCGGCGCGTAATCCGCGCCGCCCCGTCAAACATCAGGAGAACGGATTGATGCAGAACACATCCGAGCGCACCGTGACCCGCGTGCGCCATACCCTCAAGTTCCGCCTGCTGCAGGTACTGCGCGTACATGCCGTGACGCCGCATCTGCTGCGCGTTACGCTCGGCGGCCCCGATCTCGCGGATTTCGAATCCGCATCGTTCGACGATCACGTGAAGGTATTTTTCCCGCCGCCCGGCGCCGAACGGCCCGCGATGCCGACGCTCGGCGCGAACGGCCCCGAGTTTCCCGAAGGCGAACCGAAGCCGGTCGCGCGCGACTTCACGCCGCGCCGCTTCGACCATGCCGCGTGCGAACTGGATCTGGAATTCGTGCTGAACCATCCTGGCCCCGCGTCGCAGTGGGCAGCGCAGGCGCGCGTCGGCCAATGGCTGGGTATCGGCGGCCCGCGCGGTTCGTTCGTCGTCCCGACCGGTTTCGACTGGCACCTGCTGATCGGCGACGATACGGCGCTGCCGGCTGTCGCACGGCGTCTCGAGGAACTGCCGGCCGGCGCGCGCGCGGTGGCCGTGCTGGAAGTCGCGGACCGCACCGCGCAGATTTCGTTCGATACGCGCGCCGACGTGCATGAAATCTGGCGCTTCCGCGCGGAAGCCGACGCGGCGGACGGCGACGTGCTGCTGAATGCGGTTCGCGACCTGCCGCTGCCGCCGTCCGGCGACGGCTACGTGTGGGCGGCCGGCGAAGCGCTGTCGATGCGCGCGGTGCGCCAGCACCTGACCGGCGAGCGCGGCGTCGACAAGTCGCGCATCCGCGCGGCGGCCTACTGGAAGCGCGGCGCGGCGGCCGTGCACGAAACGCTGGAAGATTGACGCCACGGGCATACGGGCATACGGGCATATGGGCATACGGCATACGGGCATCCGGCGTACGCGCAC
This sequence comes from Burkholderia sp. DN3021, assembly GCF_049805555.1. Lineage (NCBI taxonomy): Bacteria > Pseudomonadati > Pseudomonadota > Betaproteobacteria > Burkholderiales > Burkholderiaceae > Burkholderia > Burkholderia sp. DN3021. The sequence continues at coordinate 155,314 of NZ_JBNCAB010000004.1, forward strand.
CCGGCCGGCGAACGGGTGATGCGACCGTGGCGCCGGCGCACCAACGGGCTTGGCATCGGCATCGCGGCTGGTATATATGTACGTCTGCGTCGCCGCTGTCACGCGACAGCCGCCGCAGCCCGTCCAGGAGCGCCCGGTCATGACAAAAGAAAGCCACGCTTCGCCGTTCCTTCGCAACCTGAAGATCGCCGGCTATTGCGGCCTCGCCGCGGTCGTACTCGCGCTGTTCGTCGCGATGTGCGCAATCCTGAAGGAAAGCGCCCTTGAACGCGACGCCGCGCAGCATCCGGCCGATACGCCCGAACTGCACGATGCGGGCGGCGGCCCGTCCGCATCGGCCGAATCGGCCCACACGCCGGGCTCGCCCGGCTGACGGCCTCCTGCCCGACGTCCTTCCGCTTACGGCGCGTGCCGGCGCCCCATCACGGCCGCGTGCACCGAATCGCCGAACCGTTCGAGCAGCGCGGTCACACGTTGCCCGTAGAGGTGCGCAGCCAGCGCGCCGGCCGTGCCGACCAGCACGCCGCCCGCCATGTCGAACGGCCAGTGCACGCCCGCATAGATACGCCCCCACGCAATCGCCGCGGCCATAGCGGCCATCACGAACCCGGTGAGCCGGGTCGTGCCGCCGAGCATCAGGCCAAGCGCCATGCTCCATGCGAACGTCATGTGATCGCTCGGAAACGAGCTGTCCGGCGCGTGCGGAATCAGCTGCGCGCCGACGCCGGCCATGAACGGCCGCGGCGAGAACCAGAAATGTCCGAGCAGCTGCGCGAGCGCGAGCGCCGCGCATACGCCGACGCCGGCTTCGATCGCCTGGCGCCACGTCGGGCGCGTGCCGAAGATCCAGGTCAGCAGCAGCATCGCGGGCAGCGCATAGACAAGCCAGTCGGCGGCGAAGATCGCAACGCGGGCCATACCCGGCTGCGGCGCATGCCCGGCGTTGATGGCGGAAAAGAGGGCGAGATTGAGGTTCTGCATGAATCCGGTTGCGTAGGGCATAAAGATTCGACCGGTTGCCCGGTCGGACACGAACGATGCTAGGGCGCGACCGCCGCGGCGAACGCACTTAGAGCCTGCAGCGCAATACAAGTTCACGAAATTGTCATATTCCCGCGCGACCGTCTCCCGGAAAGGCTCACCTGACATCCCGTAAAGACTCACCTTTTTCACATCGTGGCGTCATCGACGCGTGCGAGCATCGGGGCGCCGGGCGCCATTCAGGCCGTTTGCGTCGTTCGTCTCAATATTTGCGCGGTAAATCCGTCGAAATCGGCAACAATTAATTCCAAATGCGGCATCGCACAACGGCAACGCACAGGCATACGATTACGAGCACTCATCCACGAAGCGATCAACAACAAGGAGTCCGCATGAAACCCAGCGATGTCCGATCGAAAGCGTTTGCGATGCCGTTGACCAGCCCTGCCTTCCCGATGGGCCCGTACCGTTTCGTCGACCGTGAGTTTCTGATCATCACGTATCGCACCGATCCAGACCGTCTCCGCGAAATTGTCCCCGAGCCGCTGCAGGTCACCGAGCCGCTCGTGCATTACGAATTCATCCGCATGGCCGATTCGACCGGTTTCGGCGACTACACCGAAAGCGGCCAGGTGATTCCCGTCGAATACGACGGCCAGCCGGGCGGCTACACGCTCGCGATGTATCTCGACGATCACCCGCCGATCGCCGGCGGCCGCGAGCTGTGGGGCTTCCCGAAGAAGCTCGCGTCGCCCACCCTGCACGTGAACACCGATCACCTCCTCGGCACGCTCGACTACGGCAAGGTGCGCGTCGCGACCGGCACGATGGGCTACAAGCACAAGGAACTCGACATCGACGAGCAGACGAAGCGTCTCGCCGGCCCCAATTTCCTGCTGAAGATCATTCCGCACGTCGACGGCACCGCGCGCGTGTGCGAACTGGTGCGCTACTACATGCAGGACATCAAGATGAAGGGCGCGTGGACGGGCCCCGCATCGCTCGAGCTGGCGCCGCACGCGCTCGCGCCGGTGGCCGACCTGCCCGTGCTCGAGATCGTCGAAGCCCGGCATCTCGTCGCAGATTTGACACTCGGTCTCGGCGAAGTCGTCTACGATTACCTGGCTCAGTAACACGTCCGCAGTCCTTCTCCCTGTCAATCCTTTCACCACGGGAATTCGAAATGAGCAACCTGAATGGCAAGACCGCAGTCGTCACGGGCGCCGCAAGCGGCATCGGCAAGGAAATCGCGCTGGAACTCGCGAAAGCGGGCGCGGCTGTCGCGATCGCCGACCTGAACCAGGACGGCGCCAATGCGGTCGCCGACGAGATCAACAAGGCAGGCGGCAAGGCGATCGGCGTTGCGATGGACGTGACGAACGAGGAAGCCGTGAACAGCGGCATCGACAAGGTCGCCGAAACGTTCGGCTCGGTCGACATCCTCGTGTCGAACGCGGGCATCCAGATCGTCAACCCGATCGAGAACTACGCGTTCTCCGACTGGAAGAAGATGCAGGCGATCCACGTCGACGGCGCATTCCTGACGACGAAGGCCGCGCTCAAGCACATGTACAAGGACGATCGCGGCGGCGTCGTGATCTACATGGGTTCGGTGCACTCGCACGAAGCGTCGCCGCTGAAGTCGGCATACGTGACGGCCAAGCACGGCCTGCTCGGCCTCGCACGCGTGCTCGCGAAGGAAGGCGCGAAGCACAACGTGCGCTCGCACGTCGTGTGCCCGGGCTTCGTGCGCACGCCGCTGGTCGACAAGCAGATTCCGGAGCAGGCGAAGGAGCTCGGGATCAGCGAAGAGGAAGTGGTGAAGAAGGTGATGCTCGGCAACACGGTAGACGGCGTGTTCACGACGGTGCAGGACGTCGCGCAGACGGTGCTGTTCCTGTCGGCGTTCCCGAGCGCCGCGCTCACCGGCCAGTCGTTCATCGTCAGCCACGGCTGGTTCATGCAGTAACGTCCTCGCCTCCCTAAAGGGAGGCGATTCCCACACCTGGCGATGCACGTCCGCATCGGGACTTCCTGTTCCGCTTGAGCGTGTGCTTCCATGTGTCGTTGCAGAAGTTCCAGACGTAGTTCACCGCACGGCTCTGCTTGTTCAGGAGTCCGTTGAGCGACTTCACGCGATAGCGGTAGACAAGGATCATGCTGGTCATTCTAACGATGGAATGCCGTCTGTCGACGTCATTCCTTTCCTCTCCGCCATCGATGGCGGGATTTCTCGGAGCAACTGATGAAACCGCATGCCCGTACAGAAAAGCAGGCCGTCGATGAGACGGATCTGCACGAAGCCGGCGCGCCGACCGCTGCGCGGTCATTGCCGTACGAAACGATCGCGCTCGTCCTGCAGGGCGGCGGCGCGCTCGGCGCGTATCAGGCCGGCGTGTTCGAAGGGCTGCACGAGGCGGGCATTCCGCTCGACTGGATCGCGGGCATCTCGATCGGCGCGCTCAACACCGCGCTGATCGCCGGCAATGCGCCCGAGCATCGCGTCGAGCGGCTGCGCGAGTTCTGGGAAACGATCTGCCAGCCGGCGTTCTTTCCGGCGATTCCGGCCGCGTTCGAATTTGCGCTGTTCAACAGCATCGACCAGATCCGCACGTTCTTCACCGCGTCGCAGGCTGCAAGCGCGATGATGCAGGGCCAGCAGGGCTTCTTCTCGCCGCGCTTCCCGCCGCCGCTGCCGGGCGTATCCGACCATCCGGAAAAGATCAGCTGGTACGACACGTCGGCGCTGCGCACGACGCTGCTGAAGCTATGCGACTTCGACCGGATCAATTCGGGCGAGACGCGCATATCGGTTGGCGCGGTCAATGTCGGCACCGGCAACTTCGTGTACTTCGACAACTCGCGCATCCGTCTCGCGCCCGAGCATTTCATGGCGTCCGGCGCGCTGCCGCCCGCGTTCCCGCCGGTCGAGATCGACGGCGAGTATTACTGGGACGGCGGTGTCGTGTCGAACACGCCGCTGATGGAAGTGCTCCGCGCACGGCCGCGCCGCGACACGCTCGCGTTCCAGGTCGATCTGTGGAGCGCGCGCGGGCCGCTGCCGCGCACGATGGCCGACGTCGCCGAACGTACGAAGGACGTGCAGTATTCGAGCCGCACGCGTTTCGTCACCGATACGCTGCAGCGCGAACAGCGCTACCGCAACGTGCTGCGCCACGTACTCGAGCAGGTGCCGGAAGAGCAGCGCAAGAGCGACCCGTGGTGCGTCGAAGCCGACGCGATGTCGAGCGGGAAGAAGTACAACATCCAGCACCTGATCTATCAGCAGAAGGCGTACGAGCATCACTACAAGGACTATCAGTTCGGTCTGTCGACGATGCGCGACCACTGGTCCGCGGGCCTCGACGACATCCGCAAGACGCTCGCGGTGAAGGACGGCCTCGCGCTGCCCAACAACGACGCGGGCTTCGTGACGCACGACATTCACCGTCGCCGGTGACGCCGTGTGCGACGGATCGGTGCGATGCATGCGCCGGTCCGTCCTCTTCTCCGATCTCCGATTCGACATGCCGATTTTTATCGCACTGTTCGCGCTCATCGCTATTGGATGGGGCGCGGTTCGCCTGTTTCACGTCATCGCCGCGCAGTTCGGCCAGCCGGTCGCGATCGCGGCCGCCGTGCTCGCCGCCGCGGTCCTGATCGCGCTGGCCGCGTGGTGGCTCAAGCGCCGCCGCGACTTCGCTCCGAACACCAGGGAAGAAGGCTGGACGCATATCGTGCATCGCGCGTGGGGCGAGTTGCGCCTGTCCGCGACGCAAGGGCTGCTGTGGCTGTCGCACGACGGTGCGGACGGTCGTTATACGCTGTCGCAGCTCGAAGTCTGCCAGGTCGCGCCGATCGGCGGCCGCTGGCATCTCGTCGTGCGCGTGCGCGACGCGGTGCGCAGCGAATGGAAGCTGCCGATGACGGACAAGCGCGATGCCCAGCGCTGGGCGCGTGTGCTGACGCTGGCGAAGGACAACCGGCTCTGAACGCGCGGGCCGCCCGCACGGGCAGCCGTGCCACGATCCGCTATCGCGCGCCGAGCGCCCACAGCGCATCGAGCACGTGCTGCGTCGCCCGCTCGACCGGTCCCGCCCGATGGGCGATCCCCAGTTCCCGCCACAACGCCGGTCGCAGCGCGCGCATGACGATGCGCGCATCCGGCAGCGGCGCTCCGGCCTCGTGCGGGAGTAGCGTCGCGCCATAACCTGCGGCGACCAGGCTCTTGATCGCATCGTTGTAGTTGAGTTCGATCCGCGGCTCGGGCCGATGGCCGCCGAGCGCAAACCATTCCGTCGTGAGCCGCGACAGGCGTGTGGTCGCATCGTTGAGAATCAGCGGACGCGCGGCCAGATAGGCCGGTGTCACGCGAGCCGGAAGCCGCCAGTCCGCGGGCAGGAAGGCCATCACCGGATCGCGCCGCCATGCGCGGATCGACAGCCCCGCGACCGGCGCCTGCGGCAACGCGACCAGCCCGACGTCGAGCGTGCCCTGCGCAACGCGTGCCAGCGTGTCGTGCGACGTGAGCACCGCGATCTGGACGTCGATGTCCGGATGCTGTTCGCGCAGCCGCGCCACTGCCTGCGGCAACAGGTGCGCGATCGCCCCGGTCGATGCGCCGAGGCGCACCCGTCCGGTCAACCCCTGCACCTGTCGCTGCACGTCGTCCAGCGTGGATTCGACCTCGGCCAGCAGACTGCGCGCCCGCTCCACCAGCACTTCGCCGATAGCCGACGGCCGCACGTTTCCGCGCGTGCGGGACAGCAGCGGCGCGCCGACGCGGCTTTCCAGCTCGGCGACATGAAGACTGACGGTCGGCGGCGCGAGATGAAGCAATTGCGCCGCCGCCACAAAGGATCCCTGGTCCGCGATCGCGACCAGCGTGCGCAGGCGGTCCAGACTGATCTCGCGCATCACACACCTCTCGTTCAGAAATGCTGAATCAGATGGTCAGTAAATTCAACTTTTCCTATTCTAGGCGTTCGATGGACGATACGGTTTTCCTGACGACCGAGCGCAAGGAACGCGACCATCATGGGCTTCCCCATTGTCTATATCGACGGCGATCAAGGCACGACCGGATTGCAGATTCACGAGCGGCTGCGCGAGCGCACCGACTTGCGGCTCGTCACGCTGCCGGATGCCGAGCGCAAGGATCCCGTGCGGCGCGCTGAAGCGATCAACGCAGCCGACATCGCGATTCTGTGCCTGCCCGACGCGGCCGCGCGCGAAGCGGTCGGCTTCATCCGGAATCCCGAGGTACGCGTGATCGATGCGAGTTCGGCCCATCGCACGCAGCCGGAATGGGTCTACGGCTTTCCCGAGATGGCCGACGGACATGCGCGGAAGATTGCGCATGCGCGGCGCGTCACCAATCCGGGCTGCTACCCGACGGGCGCGATCGGCCTGCTGCGGCCGCTGCAACAGGCCGGCCTGCTGCCGCGCGACTACCCGGTGAGCATCCATGCCGTCTCCGGTTACTCGGGCGGCGGGCGAACCGCCATCGACGCATTCGAATCGGACGGCGCCGCGCACACGAAGCCGCTGCAGGTCTATGGCCTCGCACTCGCGCACAAGCACGTGCCCGAAATCCAGCAGCATGCCGGTCTCGCGCACCGGCCGCTGTTCGTGCCGGCTTACGGCGCCTATCGGCAAGGCATCGTGCTGACCGTGCCGATCGAGCCGCGCCTGCTCCCGGCCGGCGTGACCGGTGAGCAGCTGCATGCGTGTCTCGCTCACCACTACGCCAGCACGCGTCACGTCGACGTCACGCCGCTCGCGGACGCGCGCGCGATCACGCATCTCGATCCGCAAGCGCTGAACGGCACCAATGACCTGCGGCTCGGCGTGTTCGTCAATGCCGATCACGGTCAGGTGCTCCTGTCCGCCGTGTTCGACAATCTCGGCAAAGGAGCATCCGGCGCAGCCGTGCAGAATCTCGACCTGATGCTCGGTGCGTCGAGCGCGGCGTGAGTCTCCCGCGGGCACCGTCGAAGGCCTGCGCGGCAGGCCGATCAGCGTCGCGTGCGGCGATGCGTCGGCGCCTGCGCACGCCCCCCGTAAAAGCTCACCTTTAGCCGAATTCAGGCCGCATCGTCACCCGCTGCGGCATTCAGGCCGGCCAGCGTCTCCACCAGAAAATCCACGCACACGCGCACTTTCGCCGATGCCGCGACGCGTTCCGGATAAACCGCCCAGATGTTCGCGGGCTGGATCGCGTCCGGCAGCACGCGGCACAACGCGCCGCGTTCGATCAGCGGCCCGGCTTCCCAGATCGAGCGCAACACGATCCCGCGCCCGGCCAGCGCCCATTGCACGGCCACCTCGCCGTGGTTCGTCGACAGTGCGCCGCCGACCTTCACCGTGGCCGTTTCACCGCGCACGTTCAGCCGCCACACCCCGAACGGGTGATCGCGCTCCTTGATCGCGAGACAGTCGTGCGACGTGAGATCCGCGAGCGAACGCGGCGTGCCGCGTCGTGCGAGATAGTCGGGCGACGCGCACAGCACGCGGTAGTTCGCGGCGAGGCGGCGCGCGATCAGGTGATCGGAGATCTCGTCGCCGATGCGCACGTCGAGGTCATAGCCTTCGCCCGCGACGTCGACGAGCCGGTCGAACAGATCGAGCCGCACGTTCAGTTGCGGATAGCGTGCCGAGAAGTCGAGCAGCGCCGGCGCGACGACGTGCCGGCCGAAGCCGAAGCTGCTCGAAATGCGCAGCGTGCCGCGTGGCACGGTGCGCGTCGTCGACACGTCCTCGACGAGATGATCGACGTCGTCGAGAATCTTCTCGGCGCGCGCGAACACGCGTTCGCCGGCCTCCGTGACCGTCACGCGGCGCGTCGACCGATGCAGCAGGCGCGTGCCGAGCTGCGCCTCGAGCAGCGCGATGCGCTTGCTGACATAGGCGGGCGACACCGCGAGCTGCTCGGCGGCCGCGCTGAAGCTCGTCAGACGGACGACCAGGCCGAACACGCGCAGATCGTCGAGGTTCGGTGATTTATTCACGATTCGTGGAAAGTCGATTAACCTTTCGTGCGATTTTAATCCGAATGGAAATAAATAAAATGGCGTGACGTGCCACTGCATCCCCGGCAGCAGGCCGACCAGCCAAGGAGCTTTGCATGACCGACAGGACTTACAGAATTGCCGTGATCCCCGGCGACGGCATCGGCCGTGAAGTGATGCCCGAGGGCCTGCGCGCGCTCGACGCCGTGACCGCGCGCTTCGGCATCCGCTTCGATTTCGTGCAGATCGACTGGGCGAGCTGCGACTACTATGCGCAGTACGGCCAGATGATGCCGGACGACTGGAAGGCGCAACTGTCGGGCATGGACGCGATCCTGTTCGGCGCGGTCGGCTGGCCCGCAACGGTGCCCGATCACATTTCGCTGTGGGGCTCGCTGCTGAAATTCCGCCGCGAGTTCGACCAGTACATCAACCTGCGGCCCGCGCGCCTGTTCGACGGCGTACCGTCGCCGCTCGCCGGCCGCCGCCCGGGCGACATCGATTTCATGATCGTGCGCGAGAACACCGAGGGCGAATATTCGTCGGTCGGCGGCACGATGTTCGAAGGCACCGACCGCGAAGTCGTGATGCAGCAGTCGATCTTCACGCGTCACGGCACCGAGCGCGTGCTGAAATTCGCGTTCGAGCTCGCGCAGCGGCGCGCGAAGCGTCTCACCGTCGCGACGAAGAGCAATGGCATCGCGATCAGCATGCCGTGGTGGGACGCGCGCGCGGCCGAGATGGCCGAACGCTATCCCGAAATCGCCGTCGACAAGCAGCACATCGACATCCTGTGCGCGCGCTTCGTGCTGCAGCCGAACCGCTTCGACGTCGTCGTCGCATCGAACCTATTCGGCGACATCCTGTCGGATCTCGGGCCGGCCTGTACGGGCACGATCGGCATCGCGCCGTCGGCGAACCTCAACCCGGACCGCACGTTTCCGTCGCTGTTCGAACCCGTGCACGGTTCCGCGCCCGACATCGCGGGGCAGTACATCGCAAATCCGGTCGCGATGATCTGGTCGGCGGCGATGATGCTCGACTTCCTCGGCAACGGTGCGGGCCGCGAACGCGAAGCGCACGACGCGATCGTCGCCGCGATCGAGGACGTACTGCGCGCCGGGCCGCATACGCGCGATCTCGGCGGCAGCGCGGGGACGCAGGAAGTGGGCGAGGCGATCGCCGCACGGATCGCAGGCTGACGGTCGGGCCCGGCGCGAGCGATCGCGCCTGGAAACGACTGCATGAATCAACTTGCGGTGAGCAACATACGATGCCGCTGCGCACCCGTGCAGGTTCCGATGCGTGCGCGGTGAATTCGAGCGGTGAGCAACGGCACACCGCAGCGCGCACTGCTTGCAGTGTCTGTCGTCGAAATCGGTTCGATCGGTGAGTGGCACATCATGTTCACGCACACCGATCGCCAACCACTGTCGAAACTGTTCGATCGGTGAGATGCATCCCGTCGTGATGCACACCGTTGCGCGTCGATACGCGCATCAGGCGACATCGCCGTGAGCGACATGTCCGTTTTGCGCGGGGGGATGCCGCATCGTTCTGCGCGAAGCACACAGTTCGACGCGACATGTCACGTGATCCCGAAAAATCTCACCTTCAGCGCATCGGCTCCCGAATTTCCTCACCATCGGACTCAGATGATGCGTTCGCCGATCCGCTGAACAGGCGCGTCGAGAACTTCACAGCCCGAGATCGGACAACCCCGGATGATCGTCCGGACGGCGGCCGAGCGGCCAGTGATAGAGACGGTCCGCCTCGCGAATCGGCAGGTCGTTGATGCTCGCGTGACGATGCGCCATCAAGCCGTTTTCGTCGAACTCCCAGTTTTCGTTGCCGTACGAGCGGAACCAGTTGCCAGCGTCGTCATGCCATTCGTACGCAAAGCGCACCGCGATGCGATTGCCGCCGAACGCCCACAGCTCCTTGATCAACCGGTAGTCGAGCTCGCGCGTCCATTTCCGCTGCAGCAGCCCGACGATCTCGTCGCGGCCGGTCACGAATTCCGCGCGATTGCGCCATCGGCTTTGCGGCGTGTAGGCGAGCGACACGCGCTGCGGATCGCGCGTGTTCCACGCATCCTCGGCGGCACGCACCTTCTGGCGTGCCGATTCGAGCGTAAAGGGCGGAACGGGCGGACGGACTTCGGGAGAAGCGGACATGGATTTGCTCCTGTTCAGGGTTCTGGCCGCGGACACCCGCGGCCGGTTCGGATTCGCTGCATCGACTACCGCGAAACGGTGTCGAGCAGCAGTTCGGCCGTCGCGCGCGCATCGCGCGCGGCGTTGGCATCGCCGCTGACGAGCGCCACGCCGATCGCGCCGTCGATCAGCACGAGCCACTGACGCGCAAGGCGCGCGAGCCCGCGGCGCTCGATTCCCGTTGCGTCGGCATACGCGTCGAACCGCTCGCGCACGAATGCCAGCAGGCGCGCCTTGTGCATACGCGCGACGACGCGCACGGGATCGTCGGCATCGGGAATCTCGCCCGATGCGTTCAGGAAAGCGCAGCCATGAAAGTCGGGCTGCCCGAACCAGTCGCGCAGCACGTCGAACATGCCGAGCAACTGCGCGCGCGGCGCGTTGCCGCGCGCATGGGTTGCATCGACGAACCAGCGCATCCAGCGCTCGTCGCGGCGTTCGAGCGCGGCGACCACCAGCGCCTCTTTCGATTCGAACTGCGAATAAAAGCTCTTTCGTGCCGCGCCGGACCGCTTCACGATCGCGTCGACACCCGTTGCGTGGATGCCGCCCGAATAGATCAGCGCTTCGGCCGCATCGAGCAGCCGGTCGCGAACGCCCGGTTCGCCGGAAGTGTCGTGTCGTGTGTTCATGCGTTTACGGTAGAACGATCGTTCTCCGTCGTCAACTCCTGCGTGAAATGGCCATATCGGCGAAAGGGCTGAATCGCGGCCTGGCCGCGCGGCCGCCGCGCGACGCGGCCCGCCGCGTTTACGACATTTTTTCTTGAAGCGGATGCGTGACGCTCACTACACTTCGGTCACCCTGTCTGGGCGAAAGGACATCATGCAGCGACCGGAATCCGCGCGCCCCGCGCGCGCTTATGCGGCTTATGCCAAGCGGCTCGACGGCCGCGTCGTCGTGCGGCGCTTCGATCCGCGCAGCGATTCGTACGACGCGCTGACCGCGCTGCTGCATCGCGCGTTCGCGCCGCTCGGCGCGCTGGGCTTCAACTGCCCGTGCGTCGATCAGCCGGCATCGGCGACACGCGAACGCGTGCTCACCGGCGAGTGTTTCGTCGCGCTCGGCAACGCGCATCTGGTCGCGACGATGACGATGCATTCGCACGATCCCGATTCGCGCTGCGACCCGTATCGCAGCCGGCACGTCGCAACGCTCGGCCAGCTGGCCGTCGATCCCGTCTGGCAGCAACGCGGCATCGGCCGCTCGCTGCTCGCGTTCGCGCAACGGCGGGCGGCCGCGTGCGGCGCGACGCACCTCGCGCTCGACGCGCCGTACGCAGCGGTCCGGCTCATCGATTTCTATCGTCGCGAAGGATTTCAACCGGTCGACGTGATGCGTTTTCCGGGACACAACTACGACAGCGCGATCCTGTGCAAATCCGTCGGCGTCGCGGACGACCGCATGCGTGCCTGCGACACGGCGCGGATCGACGTTGCGCGGCAAGCCGGGGCGGCGTCATGAAACACGAAGTGCAGAAGCATGATGGCGATGGCGATCGTGCACAGCTCGCTGTCCGGCAGGCACGCGTACGTGCGGCGCTGCGGATGCGCGGCGTGATGAAGCTGACGATCGTCACGATCGCGGCCGCGCATGCGCTGACGTTCGCGTTCGAAGGCCTGCTCGTCGCGGCCGGTTTCGCGCCCGAAATCGCGACGTTGCTGCTGTTCCGCTTCGTGACCTGTGCGCTCGTCAGCTTCTGGCTGCAAGCCGATGCGTCGCGCGCCTGTCGGTATGCAGCGCAGCACGGGTTCGTCACGGTTTCCGGCACGCCCGGCGATCTGATCGACGTTGCGCAGCAGTGCCCGAAGCGCTGGCTCGTCGTGTTGCATCTCCAGCTCGAACCGCGATGGGTGACGGGTGAACAGCGCAAGTAGCGGTCCGCGCACCGCTCGATGCAGATTGCGTTGCGTATGAGTGAGTCGTAACGAGGTTCACCGACTCACGGTTGACGTCCCGGTTCGGCACGGCATTGCATGCGGTGCGTAGGGAACAATCGCTCAACAAGCGAAGCAGGAAGGCGTGCGGAAGAAGAACAGGCGCCGAATGGCGTGATGGGGTGAAGCGAGGCGGGGACTGACAGGTGAAGCGAACGCGCGATTGCGATTCACCGATGTGCGATCGCGTCGCGATTCGATGCGCAAACACAGCTCCCGAATAACCTCACCTCAAGCCCGGATTCGCGCGTTCCGATCTCGACGACACACGTGCAAACGAAAGCGGGGCAGGCGGCGAACGAGCCGCGCTGCCCCTTCGGCACTCAGGCCGTCCAGTCGAGAATCACCTTGCCGCTTTCGCCGGACAGCATCGCGGCGAAGCCTTTCTCGTAATCGTCGGCCGCAAAGCGATGCGTGATGATCGGCGACAGGTCGAGGCCGCTCTGCAGCATCGCGACCATCTTGTACCAGGTCTCGAACATCTCGCGGCCATAGATGCCCTTGATCTCGAGCCCCTTGAAGATCACCTGGTTCCAGTCGATCGCCGTCTGCGCGGGCGGGATGCCGAGCAGCGCAACCTTGCCGCCGTGGTTCATCGCCTCGAGCATGCTCGTGAACGCGCTCGGCACGCCCGACATCTCGAGGCCGACGTCGAAGCCTTCGGTCATGTGCAGGTCGGCCATCACGTCGCGCAGCGACTCGCGTGCGACGTTGACCGCGCGCGTCGCGCCCATCTTGCGCGCGAGTTCCAGCCGGTAGTCGTTGATGTCGGTAATGACGACGTTGCGCGCGCCGACGTGCTTCGCGATCGCGACGGCCATGATGCCGATCGGGCCCGCGCCGGTGATCAGTACATCCTCGCCGACGAGGTTGAACGACAGCGCCGTGTGCGTCGCGTTGCCGAACGGATCGAAGATCGACGCGAGATCGTCGGAGATCTCGGGCGGAATCTTGAACGCGTTGAACGCCGGAATCGCCAGATACTCGGCGAACGCGCCTTCGCGGTTCACGCCGACGCCGACCGTGTTGCGGCACAGATGCCGGCGCCCCGCGCGACAGTTGCGGCAGAAGCCGCACGTGATGTGGCCTTCGCCGGACACGCGATCGCCGATCGCGAAACCGCGCACTTCCTGCCCCATCTCGACGATCTCGCCGACATATTCGTGACCGACGTGCATCGGCACGGGAATCGTCTTCTGCGCCCAGTCGTCCCACTTCCAGATATGGATGTCGGTGCCGCAGATCGCCGTGCGGCGGATCTTGATCAGCACGTCGTTGTGGCCGACTTCGGGGCGCTTCACGCGCGTAAGCGTGAGGCCGGGGCCGCGCTCGAGCTTTGCCAGTGCTTTCATGGTCGCGCCTCCGTCAGACGATGCCGAGCGACTTGCCGACGCGCACGAACGCGGCAACCGCCTGGTCGATCTGTTCGGGCGTATGCGCGGCGCTCATCTGCGTGCGGATGCGTGCGCGGCCGCGCGGCACGACGGGGAACGAGAAGCCGATCACGTAGACGCCTTCGCCGAGCAGCTGGTCGGCCATGTTCGTCGCGAGCTGTGCGTCGCCAAGCATCACCGGGATGATCGGATGCGCGCCGGGCACGAGCGTGAAGCCCGCTTCGGTCATCTGCTCGCGGAACCGCACGCCGTTCTCGCGCACGCGCTCGCGCAGCTTCGCGCCTTCGTCGCTGCCGAGCAGCTCCAGCACCTTCAGCGATGCCGCGGCGATGCTCGGCGTGAGCGTGTTCGAGAACAGGTACGGACGCGAGCGCTGGCGCAGCAGTTCGACGACCTCGCGGCGCGCGGCGACGTAGCCGCCCGATGCGCCGCCGAGCGCCTTGCCGAGCGTGCCCGTGATGATGTCGACGCGGCCTTCGACGCCGCAATGCTCGGGCGTGCCGCGGCCGTGCGCGCCGATGAAGCCGACCGCGTGGGAATCGTCGACCATCACGAGCGCGCCGTAACGATCGGCGAGATCGCAGATGCCTTTCAGGTCGGCGATGATGCCGTCCATCGAGAACACGCCGTCGGTCGCGATCAGCTTGTGGCGCGCGCCCGCCGCATCGGCTTCCTTGAGCTTCGCCTCGAGATCGGACAGGTCGTTGTTCCGGTAGCGGAAGCGCTTCGCCTTGCACAGGCGGATGCCGTCGATGATGCTCGCGTGGTTCAGCTCGTCGCTGATCACCGCGTCGTTCTCGTCGAGCAGCGTCTCGAACAGCCCGCCGTTCGCATCGAAACAGCTCGAATAGAGGATGCTGTCCTCGGTGCCGAGAAACGCGGCCAGCGCGCTTTCCAGTTGCTTGTGCACGGTTTGCGTGCCGCAGATGAAGCGCACCGATGCCATGCCGAAGCCGTCCTGGTCGAGGCCGGCTTTCGCCGCGTCGATCAGGCGCGGATCGTTCGCCAGACCCAGATAGTTGTTCGCGCAGAAATTGAGCACGCCGGCACCGCCGGCAAGCCGCACGGCCGCCGCCTGGGGACTCGCGATCTCGCGCTCGGTCTTGTAAAAACCGTCCGCGCGGATCTGGTCGAGCGTCCCGCGCACCTGGGCGAGAAAGGCATCACGCATCGCAAAGCTCCTGACAGGGATTCGCATTCCGCGGCGCGCCGCTCGTGGCGGCGGCGCAACGGCCTGCTACTGTTATAGTCGGTCGTTCGGTTGACCGCATTTATCCGATATTCCGAACTAGAATTCGAAATACCGAACAACTCTAAGCGAACGGAATCCAAATGGCAAGTTCCTCCGGATCGCGGCGCCCGCCTGCCGGCGCCGCATCGCAGCCGCCGGCCGCCACGCCGCCGCGTGTCGGCGAGCAGATCCAGCGATTGCGCAACGAGCGCAAGCTGACGCTCGACGACCTGTCGCGCGCGGCCGGCGTATCGAAATCGATGCTCTCCGAGATCGAGCGCGACAAGGCCAACCCGACGATCGCCGTCGCCTGGCGGCTGACCAACGCGCTCGGCATCACGCTCGACGAGCTGTTCTCGCAGCCGAAGGCGCCGGAGACGATCCGTGTAGACGGCCCGCACGACATTCCAACGCTCGCCGGGCACGACGGCCGGTACCAGTTGCGTGTGTGGGGCCCGATCGATCTCGCCGGCAAGTTCGAGTGGTACGAGCTGACGCTGCCGGGCGGCGGCGCACTCGTATCGAACGCGCACGAACCCGGCACGCGCGAGCACCTCACCGTGCTGCAGGGCGCGATGGAAATCGAGGCCGCATCGGCCAGCCGACGCCTGAAGGCCGGCGACACCGCGCGCTACCCGGCCGACGAGCCGCACGCGATCCGCAATCCGGGCAAGGCCGACGCGCGGGCACTGCTAATCGTGATCCATCGCTGACGGCGCGTATAGCTGGCCAAAGAGCCAGTTGCGGAAAGTACTGTATGTTTGTACAGTATACGGACATTCCGCCATGCATGGGCCGGAGCCGGCGCACCGAGGCGCCCGCCCCGGTCGACAGGAGCCTGCGATGACAGAAGAACAAGATTTGGCCGCGCTCAGCTTCAAGGCTGCCGCACACGACCTCGAGCTGATCGTTCGCCATATTGCCGGGCGCTATATCCGTCAGCGCGTCCCGCTGACGTGGCGCCTGCTGCACGCGATCGAAGCCGAGGCACTCGCCGATCTCGGCTTTGCCAGCCGGCACGAGGCCGGTATGCGCCAATTGTTCGAACGACCGTCGGACATGGCGTTTCCCGAAACGGACGATCCGATCGACTTCGGCCGCTCGAATGCGCTGCCCGCCGTCTTTTCGTTCGCGGTTCTCGCATACGAAGCGGCGGCAACGTCGCATGACACGGCGCCCCGCGAGCGTGCTCACCGTCCGTCCAAGGCGTGGGGCGACTGACTGCCAACCCGGGCCGCCGCGCATGGCGGCCTGTCGAGCCTCTTGCTGCCCGAGACGTTGCGAAAAGGGCTACCATATACGCAACTAACGGAATAAATGACATGTCCCTTCCCGCCTCTCCCGACACTCCGGCACGCCCGGAAGAAAAGGATCTGTTCGACCGCGGCGCATCCGACTGGATCGTGTCGCCCGAAGCCGCATTCGATGCGTGGCTGGCCATGCAGGACTATCGCCGCTCATCGGCCGATGTCTATCGCACGCAATGGGGCGCGTTTCTCACGTGGATGCGCGCGCATCAGAAGAATCTGACGACGGTCGATACGGCAACGATCGCGAACTTCGTCGGCGAATTGCCGATCCGGAAAACCCAGCGATTGCGCTATCTGCGGCTGATCGAGCGTGTACTCGACCACATCCGGCGCACCGAGTATGCGTCGACCAACCCGGCCCGTTTCATTGCTCAGGATGGCGAAGCGAACTGGCGCAAGGCGCGCGACAATGAGCCGACCGGTTTCCTGACGCCGGCCGAACACGCGACGTTGCTCGCGTATCTGTTTTCGCCGATCGGCGTATCCGGTTCCGCGTACTGGAAAGAGCGGCGCGACCGCGCGCTCGTGGCCGCGTTTCTCGGTGCCGGCATTAAAACCGGCGAAGCGCGTGTGCTTACGATTAGTTGCGTCAATACGAGCGGAACATCGCTGCAGATCCAGTCGGCGCACCCGGCTTACGCACGCGAAACCCATCTGGCGTCATTCGCGATCGCGCTGCTCGAAGCGTGGCTCATGGAGCGCAAGCGCCAGGAAATTCCGGGCGAGCTCGTGTTCCCTGCGTCGCATGCCGGGCGGCCGATGCACAAGGCGACGATGCTGCGCGCCATCGATGCGATCGTCGAATCGGCCGGGCTCACGTCGTCGCGCACCGCGCGCGCGAGCCCGCAGACGCTGCGCAATACCTACGCGGCCGAACTGTTCGAAAACGACGTGCCGCCTGAACGGGTCGGCAAATGGCTGGGCTTCATGCGGCCGATCTCGTCGAACCGCCTGCATCGCGCATGGAAAAACTGGCGCGATGGCCTGACCGACAGCAACGGTGACGCATCCGACAGCGACGAAACTCACTGATCCGGAAACGGCTGCTCCCGCGACACGATCCGTGAGCAGCCTTGCACGGCGCAGCCTCACCGTTTCACAGCTCCCGAAAAACCTCACCTCAAGCGCCCCGGATCGTCTCACCTGTGCAGGTGCCGCCGATCTTCTGGTCAAGTGTGCGCAAAACGCGCGATAGCTTCGAATCGCGACGGCCATGCGCCCGAAGCGTGCTCGCATTCCGGGCACGCCACTTCAAAACCCTCGTCGCTCTGCGACAGCTCCGGTTCGCCGTCGCAACGCGGGCACTGGGCCGGCACCGGAATCTCTTGATCCAGCGACGTACCGATCGCGGCAAACGCTTCCGCATCCAGTTGCCCCGCATCGGCCAGGCGCCGGATCAGCGCGGCAATTTCCGGATTCATCCCGCGGCTCGCGCGCAACGAATTCGCGTCGCGCGTCGCACGTTCCAGTTCGTCGCTCTGGCTGCGCAACTGTTCTTCGAGCCGGTCGGCGCGTGCCTTGGCCGAGCTCAGTTGCTGAAGGAAATCGAATTCCTTGCGCTGGACGTCGCGCAAACCGCTCTGGTAGGTCGACGCCATGCTGCGCAGCGAGTCCAGCTCGACCAGCATCGGCTTGACGCGGCGTTCTGCTTCGGCCACCGCGTCCTTGATTTGCTGGGCGTAGTGCTCGGTGCGCTGCTGCAATTCGGCTTGCAGCGCATCGATGCGGTCGCGCAGCACGGCGTTTTGCGCCTGTTCGGCGTCGACGCGGCCTGCGGCGGCGGCCAATTCCTTCTCCAGTCGGGCGACTGTGGTGAGCAACGTCGCTTCGCTTGCCGAACCGTGCGTCGTCTGTGATGCGAGCTGAACCTCGAGTTCGGTCACGCGCGCCTGCAATTGCTCGTTCCGGGCTTCGCCGCGCGCGAGCGCGCTTTCGAGCGTCTCATGGCGGACGGTTGCATCGCGCAACCGCTGTTCGGCGTCGGCAATGCCGGCGCGAACCTGTTCGCGGTCGCCATCGAGACTGTCGCGCGCCGCTTTCAACGCTTCTTCATAGAGCGCGCCGAGCAGCGCACCGGCCTTTTCCTCGACGGCCTTCGGAATTGCCGCACCGTCGAGCCGGATCTTCGACGCAGAACGGATGCGCTCCCAGAAATGATCGATGTCTTTCGGGATGTCGCTGGCGCTGCCGGTTTGGGTGAGATCGCGGACGTTGGCGGCCGACGGCCGGATACCGAGATCGAAGAACAGGCGCTTGCACGCGTGCAATGACAATTCCTGGCGCCGCGCACCGCTTGCACGCAGAGTTTCCAGTTCGTCCCGAATGACTTGGCGCATTTCGTCCAGGGTCATGGCAGAGCTCGTAGACATTGAAGTGTGGTAATCATAACGAAATACGTATCTATTGATACCTGTTTCAGGTCGACGTTGCGAATTTACGTCGCTTCGCACAGAAATCGGGTCTGTGAGCTTATCTGGACGAACGTGGTCCAGAATTCCGTGAAACAAAGCGAAGAAAGTCAGCCAAGTCTTTGTAATACAAGCGTTTTCCAGCAGATCCCGAAAATCGGCATTTGTTTCACATGACGGCGGATCCGATTCCCTGTGGGTGTTCAGGGTTTGGGGTCTCTGTGGAAAACTCGTCAGCCGATGTCTTGAGAGTATTAGAAGTAAACACCCTTGAACCCTTAGTTAAAAACGTTAACGCCATGGCGCAGCCTTATGTAGCAAGGCTTTCCGGCCGACAAGGTGAAGTTTTACGGGAGCCAAGGTGATCTTCTGCGGGAGCTGACGTGATGGGGTTCAGGGAGCTGCGTGAGCCGTTGCAGGAAAGGTCGTGAGCGGATTCGGGATCACAGTGAAACACGAGATTTCCCAAAGGTGAGGGTTTTCGGGGCCTCACAGCCACAGAACCCGCGCTGTGCCTGACTGCACAGTTTTCTGCCTGTGCAGACATAGGTGAGAATTTGCGGGACCCTCTTCGCGCCCCGATTCTGCCCATTTTTTAGGCAATTTTGGCAAAAGGTGAGGTTTCACGGGACTCCACGGGAATTTGGTGTGAGGATTTCCGGGAAACGAATGCCATTTTGCACAGCAAAAGTGCTCTCCGGGGCCTGTGATGCACTAAAGGTGAGGCTTTTCGGGAGGGAAATCCGGATTTTCCTGCCCCGATCGCGCTAAGGTGAGCTTTTTCGGGGCATGGATCACAGGCTGTGGTCGTGGTCACAGGTGAGCATTTTCGGGAACGGTATTTGCTCGAAAAATGGTCAAAGGTGAGGCTTTTCGGGACCAGTGAGCGGTCGGATTCGCCGAAAAGCCCGCCAGGACTGGAAGAAATCTCGTTTTTGCTGTGCCCCTTTTTGGCACAGGTGAGCATTTTCGGGGGCTGACATACGGTTGTCGTATGAAGGACTCCCCCCGAAAGGTGAGGCTTTTCGGGGGATGTCTGCCGGGCACAGCCAAATGCCTTCTGTGCATAAGTATCGGAAGGCATTGGAGTTTTTGATACCGCGGCAGTTACGGTGAGGTTTTTCGGGAGCCGTTCCCGTGCCCGTTGCTGTGCCGCATTTTTTCAATGAGGTGAGCGTTTTCGGGAGGCTCCGGTAGCCAATCCCGCGTGTGCCGGACATTCGGCAGCATCGAGACGAAAGGACAAGCTGTGCTCAAGGTGAGTATTTTCGGGACCTGACTCGATTTGGGCGCTGTACAATGCGCGCCCGGGCCGGCAAAGCAGGCCCGATCGGGTGGCGCGGGCCGGTTTCGACGGCGCGTTTCCGGGTGCCGGATGCGATCACGATTTCCTGGGGAGCCGTGCCTGTACATGCATACAGCCCGAGGCGGCGCGATCCGGGACGTTCCGTGAGGTGCGATCGCGACCCTGTGGCGAACTCACGGACGTGCAGTCGCAAAATTGCGACAAATCGAAAGGTGAGCCGATACGGGAGCGAGTTTCGCACGTGTCATGCACAGGGGAAATTCTGTGAATCGGCGCATCCCGCGGCACGTCTGGACGAGTCTGGAGCGCCGCAATTCCGGACCGGTGAGCGTTTTCGGGAGCGGTTGGGGTGAGTGCCATTTAGCACGCGTGCTTCACCGGCTATGGTGAGCATGTCGTTCTGGACGCACATCACCGCAGGCGCTATCCTTCCGGAAAACTTCTCCTCCGACCCGACGTATGGCCACGACGAAGCGCGCCAAGAAAACCGATGTGGATGTGGTGAGTGCCAGTTCTGCCGAGTTGCGCAAGGCCGTCGAGGCGATCGCAATTCAGCCGAAGAGCGGCAAGATCACACTCCTGACCCGCAAGCTGTTCAACGTCCTGCTGGCCGTCGCGCAGCAGGCCGACGACTCGGGCGATACGTATCGCGCGCTGCTGTCGGATATCGTCGCAAACTCCGCCTTCGATTCGAACGACACCGCACTGGTGAAGGAACACCTGCGCCGCATGGTGTCGGTGCAGGTCGAATGGAGTACGGGGACGTCGAGCCAGAAGCCGGGCCGCAAGTGGGGGATCTCGACGCTGATCGCCGACGCGGAAATTCTCGAGGATCCGGCGACCCGCCGCGTGTGGGTCGAATTCTCGTTCGCGCCGAAGATCAAGAAAAAGCTGCTCGATCCGGTCCAGTATGCGCGCCTGAGCCTGCAGTTCCAGAGCCAGCTGCGCAGCAGCGCCGGCCTCGCGCTGTACGAGATCTGCGTGCGCTATCTGACGAATCCGAGCCACCTGACGATGCGCGAGCCGTGGGAATGGTGGCGGCCGATCCTGTCGGGCACGCCCGACACCGAAGCCGGGGACGAGGCGAAGCGCGAGTACAAGTACTTCAAGCGCGACTATCTGCGTCCGGCGATCGCGGAAGTCAACGCGGTCACCAACATCTTCGTCGAGCTGATCGAGCACCGTGAAGGGCGCCGGGTCGCGGAGATCCAGTTCCGCGTGACCGAGCGCAAGCAGCCGATGCTCGCGCTCGACGAACACCCGAACGTGTTCGACAGCACGCTGGTCGACCGGATGGTGAAACTCGGGATCCCGCTGAAGGAAGCGCAGACGCTCTACGCGGACAGCGAAGAGAACCGGATTCGCGCCGCACTGCAGATGACCGAGCAGCGGATGCGCAGCACGACGCTGCCGCCGGTGCGCAGCGCGCCGGCGCTGTTCAAGGACGCGCTGAAGAAGGGTTATGCGCCGCCGGTCGAGTCGGTCGACGCGCTGCCTGCCGGCACGCCGTCCGCGAAGGTTGCAGCGGCGCAGCCGGACGATCTGAAGGCGCGCCTGCTGAGCGAATTCTCGGCGTTCCGTCGCAAGGAAGCGAAGGTGCTGTACGAGGAGCAGGGGGACGCCGAGCGCGAAGTGGCGCGCGAGTCGTTCGAGTCGGAGGCGCTGCCGACGATGGGCTCGCATCTGCGCGACGACTGGCGCAAGCGCGGCCTCGATTCCAAGCTGGCCGAGACGGCCTTTTTCGACTGGCTGGCCCAGAAGACCTGGGGCGAGCCGACGGACGGCGACCTGCTGTCGTTCACGCTGAACCAGTCGCGGGCCGCCTGAGGCCCGCTCAGGCCCGCTGACGGGCCTGCCGCCGGCCGCCTGCTCGGTGCGGGCCCGGCGTCTTCACCAGGCCTTGCCGGCCGCTTCCATCACTCTGACAACAGCATCCGCTCGAGCTGCTCGAGGATCGCGTCGCGCTTGTCCTTCGGGAGGCCGCGCAGGCGCAATTCGATGCGGTCTTCGCCGTACGACTTCAGGTCGCCGACCGACTTGCCGCCGAGCTTGATCTCGAGACGCTGCGCGTAGCGCTGACGGCCCGCGGCCTTCGGCGTCTCCTGCGCGGCGACGCGGCCCTTGACGATGTCCGACACCTGGCGCGTGCTGAGATCGTCCGACACGATCTTGTTGATCAGCCGCAGCGTGGCCTCGGTGCCGCGCGCATTGTGATAGCGGCCGACCTGATACGCCATGTTCGAACCGAAGCGATCGGGACGCGCGACCATTTCCTGCATGATGGCTTCCGGCAACTTGCCGATCGACAGCGCGACGGCCACCGTCGACTCGTCGAGGCCGAGATGCTCGGAGAGTTCCTTCTGGCTCTGGAAATGCTTGTCGTCGAGGAAGCGGCGCCACACGACGGCGTTGTCGAACACCGTCTGCGAATCGCGCTGGACGTTCAGATCGTAGCCGAGCTTGTAGCTCTGGATACCGATCGGCACGTCGATCACGATCGCCTTCACCGATTCCTTGTTTGCTTCCTTCAGCGCCCGCACGCGACGGCCACCGTCGCTGACGAAATACGTGCCCGGATTGTCGTAATCCGGAATCACGTGGATCGCCTGCTGCTGCCCCTGCTTCGCGAGGTTGACCGCGAGTTCGGCAATCGACGACTTCAGATAGAAGTGCCGCGGATTGAACGGGCTATGCTTGATCGCCTTCAGCGACAGCTCGATCACCTGCCCCGGGGCATAGCGGTTCTCGAGGCGCCATGCGCGATATTGCTGCGATTCGTCGATCGACGAATCGAGCGTGAGTTCGGAAGCGGGCGGCAGCGCGATGTCTTTCTTCGCGGATTTGGTCGGTGCCGCGGCGGGCGTCTCGGACTTGACGATGCCATCAATCGCATTGAGCCGATCGAGCGCCGTGCGTTTCTCGCTCGTCGTGATATCCGGGCGCGCTTGGAATCCTTTTGCAAATTGGGAAGGTTTCATGTGACTCCTTTGTGCGCATAAAGTCAGGGCAGCATGGCGACGATTTCGTCGGCACATGCGCGAATTTCGGCGGCGGCGAGCTTGCCGCCGCGATCGTTCATCTGCAGCACGGTCTGACCGAGCGCCATCGCCTGCTTGTACGCTTCCCGCGTCGGGATCTGCGTCTTCAGCAACGGGAAGCCGAGCTCTTCGAGCGCGCGCTTGAGCTCGCGGGTCAGCATGCGCTTCTCTTCGGTCTTGTTCAGCAGGAATACCGCGCGGAGGTCTTCGTTCATGACCTGCGCCTGCTGGATCAGCTTGACCAGCCCGACGCTCGACCAGTAATCGGCCGGCGACGACGAAGTCGGGATCACGGCAATCGATGCGGCCAGCAGGACAACGCCGGATACCTTCTCGGTGATCGACGGCGGGCAGTCCACGACGATGATGTCGTAGTCGTTGATGAACTTCTTGATCTCGCGATGGATCTGGCCGTCGGCTTCGGCAAGGTTGACGACCGGAAACGGAATGCCGGTGTCGCTGTCGCCGGAGGCACTCGACCAGTGAACCAGGGTGTTTTGACGGTCTGCGTCGATGACGAGGATGCGCTTTCCTTTTTCATGGAACGCGGCGCCGAGGTGCATGGCAATCGTGCTTTTGCCTACGCCACCTTTTTGTTGAGTGACTGCAATGATTTCCGCGGCCAATTTTCACTCCTATTTTGGTCGTTGGAATTCTACAGGACGATATTTATATTTCAATGAAATTGTCGTTCGACAACTACACGTTAGCCATTCGGGCTATCGGTTTATGCGCATAAACGAACCGGCGATGATCGGTGGCGTGATCGGATGGCGTGGCTGATGTCCGCGGACGTCGATGAACCGCGCGATGGTTGCGTCGTCACGAAGTGCGTCGTCGGGACACGCAGCGGGTTGCCGGCGATATCGAAGTGGGCTGCCCTTTCAGGTGACGGTGGTGGATGGTCGCCTGCGGCCGGGCGAGTTTGTGCGCATAAACTCTGTCGCGACCGGGGAGGCCAACCATGCGGTAGGACGGTCGCTCATTGCCGAGCGCGGGCGTGATCCTATTCGCCCAGGCCAGATATGCAGCGCGGTAGGCGCGCCATTGAGCCTATGGGCATCGACATCACGCCATACCGAGTCGCAACGTTTATGCGCATAAACCGCGGTCGATGGATGGCGAATGCCGAGCGACCATATGCCGACCCTGCATGAATTCGGCAAACGGGGATGCCCCGACACGGCAGAACATCGATGCGACGATCGCTTCGGTGCCGCGACTGTCGACGTTCGTCGGCGCGATGAAATCGCCCGGTACCCTGTCGAGCGATCGCTGGCTTTATGCGCATAAACCAATCGGCGTACCATGCTAGCGCCTGCGCTTTTCGCCACCCGAGACACGCGTCACGATGCGCAGGCTCACGAACCCTTATCCTTGCCGCACGACTTTATGCGCATAAACACACCAGTCCTTTGAAGCGTATCCCGATAGATCGCCTCTCCCGTGACCCGTGTCGCTGCGGCGTCTTCCCGTCAACCGGCCTCCCCAAAACATCGAATCCGCGCACGGCTACCCCATCGCCGCCCCCACCGAAACACCCGATCCAGACTGGCTACAATACAGCCCTCTCCCATCCAGGCCTGAATGATGATCACGATCTACCACAACCCCCGATGCTCGAAATCGCGCGAGACGCTTGCGTTGGTCGAGACGCTGAACACGACCGGCACGCCGGTGAACGTCGTCGAATACCTGAAGACGCCGCCGACGGTCGAGGAACTGGAAGCGCTGCATCGGCAGCTCGGCCGCCCGGTTCGCGACATGCTGCGCGGCGGCGAGGAGCCGTACAAGACACTGGATCTGGCACGCGCGGATTTGACCGATGCGCAAGCCTACGAGGCGATCGCCGCTCATCCGGTTTTGCTGCAGCGTCCTATCGTCGTTTATCGCGGGAAGGCGGCCATCGGCCGGCCGCCCGAATCGGTGCAGGCGCTGTTCGAATAATTCTTGTCCGGCGTATTTTTCTTATTGCATCATCCCGGCGCGCACGCCAGCAATCGAAGCCGGTGGGATCGCCGGGCAGCGCACACCCACAGCCCGGACGATAGCGGCAACGCGGGCCGGGTCTAGCCCGCCCCGGGCGACGTGTCGTCATCGCCCGGTTCCCGCCCCGCCGCCGCTTTCGCGGCTGTCCGCAGCAGCGCAATCTGCCCGCGATAGGCTCTGCAGCCACTGCAGGTCGGCAGGTGCACGCGCACCTGCAGGCGCTCATGCAGGGTCAGATGCCGGTCCAGCGCATCCGACAGCAGTCGCGTCACGTCAGTACATTTCCCCGGCAGCATCTTCGGTCGTCAGTCCTTTTTCGCTCAGGCAGGTTCGCAGGCGCGTGCGCGCCCGATACAGCAGCACGCTGCAATGATTCGTCGTCAGCGTCAATTCGCTGCAGATGTCCGTCATCTCGACGTCGAGGAATTCGCGCATCATGAACACGCGCCCGATCTGCTCCGGAAGATGGTCGAGGCAGACCTGGAACAGCGTCCAGAACTGCTGCTGCTGCAACAGCGTTTCGGGGCGCGGCCATGGCCGCGGCTTCGCATGCGCGGCCCAGTGCCCGTTTTCCTTGAACAGCTCGCGATCGAGCACGGATTCGCCGTCGAGCTCGGCGTCGAGCGCGGACAGGCTCACCGTCCGCTGCCGCGCACGCAGCACGTCGATCAGCTTGTTGCGCAGGATGCCGAACACCCAGGTCTTGTGGGCCGACAGCCCCGCGAAATCGCCCGCGTGCGACCACGCGGCGGTCAGCGCTTCCTGCACGGCGTCTTCGGCCGCGTCGGCATCGCGGAGCTGGAGTCGCGCGAAGCGCAGCAGGTCGCGCCGCAGTTGCGCGAGATAAACGGGGTCGTCGTACGCGGACGGCATGTCAGGGTGGCAATGTCTCGAGGTGATCGCGCTTGCGTCACAGGGCGGGCGCATCGCGGTGCGAGCAGCTTACTGGGCGCGCTGCCGGCCTGCAACGTATGTTCCGTCACGAATTCACGAAACCGGCCGGCGCGCTGCGCTATGCTTGCCGAAACCCGTATCGCGCGCCGAAGGCGCCGCGCGGCGGGCAGTTTGTAACGTCAGAACATAACGGTCGAGTTATCCACAATTTCTGTGGAAAACCTTGTGGAAAGTCGGCCGGACGGCCCCGTCGGGCGGTTCGCGGGCTGGCTTGCCTATAAACAGACCTTTGTCACCTGTTCGGAAGCAATCGATCCGATTCCTCACTCACCGGAAGGAGAACGTCATGTCCTATCGTATTGCGGTCGTCGTCGGCAGCCTGCGCCGCGCTTCGTCGAACCGCGCACTCGCGCACGCGTTGATCTCGCTCGCCCCCGCCGATTTTTCGTTCGAGTTCGTCGAGATCGGCGAACTGCCGCTGTACAGCCAGGACTACGACGCGGATTTCCCGGAAGTCGCGAAGCGCTTCAAGCAGTCGATCGAAGCCGCCGATGCGCTGCTGTTCGTCACGCCCGAGTACAACCGGTCGATTCCGGGCGTGCTGAAGAATGCGCTCGACTGGGGCTCGCGCCCGTGGGGTTCCAACTCGTGGTCGGGCAAGCCGGGCGCGGTGCTCGGCACGTCGCCGGGCGCGACGGGCACGGCGCTCGCGCAGCAGCACCTGCGCAACGTGCTCGCGTACCTCGACGTGAAGACGCTCGGGCAGCCCGAGATGTTCATCAAGCACGACCCGGCGCGCATCGACGAGCAGGGCCAGATCGTCAGCGAGGACACCCGCAAGTTCCTGCAAGGCTTCGTCGATCGCTACGCGGGCTGGGTGCGCCTGCTGAAGGCGGCCTGACGACTTCGGCCTGATCGCGGCGGCCCGCACGCAGCAGGTTACGTGCCGGTGTGCCGCGCGTCGCGCGCTTCGCGGATGCCCAGCAGGATCTCGTCGAGCAGCGCGATGTCGAACGGCTTCGACAGCACGCGGACGTTGACGGTGCGCGTGCGGTCGAGCTCCTCCGCATAACCCGTGACGAGAATCACGGGCAGCTTCCCCGGCCGCTTCTCGACCGCTTCGGCGAGGTCGATGCCGTTCAGGCGGCCCGGCATGTGGATATCCGAAATCACGAGGTCGAACGCGTCGTTCGCGGCCGCGCCTTCGATCAGGCGCAACGCGTCGTCGGCGGTGGGTGCATAGGTCACGCGGTGCCCGAGCAGCGAAAGCAGCGCTTCGGTGCCGGCCGCGACTTCGCTGTTGTCCTCGACGAGCAGCACGTGCAGCCCGGCGAGCGCGCTTGCGTCTTGCACGACGGCCTGCGGCCGCACGACGACGTCCTCGGCACGCGCGCGCGGCAGGTAGAGGCGCACCGACGTGCCGGCGCCGACCGCGCTGTCGATCGTCGCGAGGCCGCCCGAGCGTTCGCAGAATGCGAACACCTGCGGCAGCCCGAGCCCCGTCCCCATCCCCTGCGCCTTCGTCGTGAACAGCGGTTCGAACGCGCGCGCAAGCACGTCGGGCGCCATGCCTGAACCCGTATCGTCGAGCGAGATCTGCACGAAATCGCCGGTCAGCGGAAAGCCGTCCTCGCGGCGCAGCGTCACGTTGCGCGCGCCGACCGTGAAGCGGCCGCCGGTCGCCATCGCGTCGCGCGCATTGACCGCGAGGTTGATCACCGCGAGCTCGAGTTCCGCAACGTCGACGCGAATCGGCCAGACGCCGGGCTCGATCGCGACGACCAGCGACGATTTCGAACCGAGCGATGTCTTCAGCAGCTCGCGGCACGTGCCGACCCATTGCCCGATGTCGATCGTCTCGTTGTGCAGCGGCTGCTTGCGCGCGACGCCGAGGAGCTGGCGCGTGAGCGACTGCCCGTTCTTCAGCGCGCGTTCGATCGCGCCGAGTTCCTTGTCGAGATGCTGGACGCCGCGCCGCCGCGCGATCTGCACGTTGCTCGAGATGATCATCAGCAGGTTGTTGAAGTCGTGCGCGACGCTGCCGACGAGGTTGCCGAGCGCCTGCATCTTGCGCGACTGCCGGTACGCCGATTCGATCGAGCGCCGCATCGACGCTTCCGCCTGCCAGCGGTCCCACGCCTCCTCTTCCGCCTTCAGCCGCTTGAGCGACAGCCAGATCACGGACCACAGCGCGATCGACGGCGCGAACATCGAGATGAACAGCACGCTCAGGTGTTCGTACCATTCATGCCAGATCGCCGACGTGCGGTACGCGCACGACACATAGACGGGATAGCTGCCGACCTGGCGGTACGCGACGATCTCGCTGCTTGCGCCATCGTGGCGCACGCGCACGACGCCCGCGCGCGGATCGTTGCGCGCGTCGCCGAACGTGGCCGTGCGATCGGTATGCGCGAGCGACGGCGGCGGCGGATACGATGCGATCACCGCGCCGTCCGAGCGCGCGAGCGCCATCGTCATCGGCGTGCTCGCGCCGCCGAGCAGGTCGCGGTAGAACGCGTTGAAATACGACGATTTCAGCGCGATCGACACCATCCCGGCGAACGAACCGTCACTATGACGCCGCGCGACGCCCGTGTTGAATACGGGAATGTTCTCGAGCTTGAGCGGCCCCATCATCAGCCGCGAGATGTGTTCGATGACCTTGCCGTCGCGGATGCCGGCGAAGTCGTCGCGGTTCGCGATCGACGCATAGGGCGCCGGATAGTAGAGGCTGTTGGCGAGCAGCATCCCGCTCGCGCCGAAGATCGACACGGCGGCCACCTGCGGGTAGCCGCCGCCGATCGTGTTCAGCGCTTCGTGGATGTCGGATTCCCTGTTGCGTACGGTCGCGTCGTCCATGTCCTGCACGAGATCGACGATGCGCGCATCGAGGGTTTCGCTCAGGTCGAACACCTTGAGCGCGTGCTCTTCGGCGACGCGTACGGTGCGCATCGTCACGTCGCTCGCGGCGGCCTCGCGCGCCTTCAGGTCGTTGTACGCCATCACCACCACGTAGATGCACGGCAGCACGATCGCCGCGACGAGCAGCACGATCAGCGTCACGCGGCGGACCGCGAAATCGTGCTCGGGCGCACCGGACGCATAGGTGCCGTCGTCCTGCCAGTCGTCGGCGGGAGCGGAGGCGGGGGCGTGGGAGTCGGCAGGCCGGTCGGACGTCATCGAGGCAGCGGGCGAGGCAGAGGTGCCTGCCATCATAAACGAGTTGCGACGGCCCGCCGCACCGCGCCGTACGAGCACGATCCCGTCGATTCCGAGAGGGGGAAATTGTCGAATTGAAAACGCGACGAATCCGGCAGCGCAAACGTACACAAGGAAAAATTTTGCGTACTTATCTCGAAAATAGTCGCGGCTGTTTTCGGAATGACGCGCGATCGGATCGATTTTGTTCGAAATGGTGAAAATGGCGAGTTGCACCGACTTCGGTTTACTCCGAGAATCGCGCCTTGCTTTCCCTATGACAGATCTATGCGCCCGCCGGCGTTCGCCGCGCGGTGCGTCGCGCGCACCTGCGTCGCGGCGCCCGCGCACGGCCGCCAGGCGGTTGCCTGCGCCCGAACGCATGGCGCCTCAAGAAGTGCGCCGCGCGGCCGTTAACGCGAGAGAGACCACTCCGTATACCGCATCGCCCCATGCCTTTGCCGATTGTAATTGCCGACGATTCGCTGCTCGCTCGCAAACTTCTGACAAAGGCGTTGCCGGGAGACTGGGACGTTGACGTCGCGTATGCAGCGAATGGTCGCGAGGCCGTGGCGCTCTATCGTGACGGCAAAGCTTCCGTGATGTTTCTGGACCTGACGATGCCCGACATGAGCGGATATCAGGTTCTGGAAACACTGCGCCACGAAGATCTGAACACGTTCGTGATCGTGGTATCCGCCGATATCCAGCCGCAGGCGCAAGCACGCGTGCGCGAATTGGGCGCGATCGCATTCGTTGCCAAGCCCGTGACGTCGGACGCATTGCTGCCCATTCTCAAGGAGTATGGGTTGTATGCCTGAATCGGTGTTCACGGCGGAGCAACGCGACGCGTTGCAGGAGATCGCCAACCTTGCAATGGGCCGCGCCGCCGCGCGGCTTGCGTTGCTGCTCGGGCGCTTCATCGAGCTGTCGGTGCCGCGCGTGCGCGTCGTGAAAGCGGCCGACGCGGGCGACGCGCTGCGCGAGATGACGGGCATTCACGACAACGTGACCGCGGTGCGCCAGGGCTTCCGTTCCGACATCAAGGGCGAGGCGATCGTGCTGTGCCGCAGCGCGGGCGTCGCGCGGCTCATGACGATCGTCGACCGCACGTTCGGCGACGGCGTGTACGGCGGGATGGCGACGCCGGACGAGCTCATGTTCGACGTCGCGAACGTGCTGATGGGCGCATGCGTCTCGTCGATCCTCGACGAGCTCGGCCGCAAGCCCGTGTTCTTTCCGCCGGGGCTGCTCGGTTCGAACGTGTCGTTCGACGACGTATTCCAGCCGCCCGAGCTCGCGTGGAGCGTCGCGCTGCTGCTCGAGGTGAACTTCGGGCTCGAGGATCATGCGTTCCGTGCCCACTTCGTGATGTTGATGGCCGAGGATTCGATCCGGCTGATGGGCGACGCGCTCGACGCGTTGCTGTCCGCGCTATGACGGCCGCCGCGCCGTCGCTGAGCGACCTCGTGATCGAGCGGGTGGGCTTCGGCCTGTTCGTGCTCGACCGTTCGATGAGCGTGCTGATGTGGAATCGCTTCATGCAGGACCACAGCGGCATCCCGGCCGCCGACGTGATCGGCCGCAACCTGTTCGATTGCTTTCCGGACCTGCCGCGCGCATGGCTGTCGCGCAAGCTCGAGAGCGTGTTCCAGCTCGGCAGCTTCGCGTTCAGCTCGTGGGAGCAGCGGCCCTACCTGTTCCGCTTCGAGCACGACCGGCCGATCACCGGCGGCGTCGACTACATGCAGCAGGACTGCACGTTCATGCCGCTCACGCGCGGCCGCGAGGTCGAGGCCGTGTGCGTGACGATCTCCGACGTCACGCATGTGAGCGTGATGCAGCGCGAGCGAGAGGAAGCGGTCGCGAAGCTGCGCGAACACGCGAATCGCGACGGTCTGACCGGCATCGCGAACCGGCGCTTCTTCGAGGCGCGGCTCGGCGACGAATTCGCGCGCTGGCAGCGCTACGGCGGCGACATGTCGGTGCTGCTGTTCGACCTCGACCACTTCAAGACGATCAACGACCGCTTCGGGCATGCGGCCGGCGACGCCGTGCTGCGCGAGACGGCGCGCCGCGTCGCGTCGATCGTGCGCGCGCAGGATACGTTCGGCCGTTTCGGCGGCGAGGAATTCGCGCTGCTGCTGCCGTGCACGAATCTCGACGAGGCGATGCTGGTGGCCGACAAGGTGCGCGACGCGATCGGCAGCTCGCCGGTCGATGCCGAGGGCGTCAGCGTGCCGGTGACGGCGAGCGTCGGCGGCGCGTGCGCGAAAACGGGCGCGCCGACCTGCGACGTGCTCGTCAGCGAGGCCGACGCCGCGCTCTATCGCGCGAAGCGGCTCGGGCGCGATCGTTCGGTCGCCTACGCGTAGGCGCGCCCGCCCCGCATCGCGCGAAGCGGCTTCGCCCCGCGCGTGCCGCGCTCAGCTTTTCGCGATGTCGGCCAGCACGCCGGCCAGCACGGCCGGCTCCGACACGAACGGCGAATGGCTGCTGTCGAGCTGGTGCACGTGGGTCGGGTTGCCGGGCGCGAACGCGTCGGCTTCATCGATGAAGCGCTGCTGCAGCGCGGGCAGGATCACGCGATCCTGCAGGCACTTGATGTAGTGACGGTCGATCGCGCCCCAGCGCGCGGCGGTCGTCGGGATCGCGGTCGCGAACGGCGCGGCCGGCACGTCGCAGGTCATCAGGTTCGCGACGGCCTCGAAGTCGGCCTGCGGTGCGTCGTCGTACAGCGCGCGCTTCATCGTGTCGCGATACGCGGCGTCGCCGCTGCGCGGATCGATGCGCAGCGCACCGGCGACGCGCGGGCTCGCGAGCATCAGCGCGCCGAGCATCTCGCCCTTGTTCTCGGGCGCGCGCACGTAGTCGAGGCCCGGCACGCCCGAGGCCGGCATGAACGCCGCGAGATAGACGATCTTCGCGATCTTTTCCGGCGCGCGTTCGGCGGCCGCCGTGATCGCGAGGCCGCCCATGCTGTGCCCGACCAGCACGACCTTGCCGCGGCCGAGCGCATACGCGTCGTCGACGGCCTGCATCACCTGCGTCGCGTAATCGTCGAGCGTCGTGTTCGCGACCGGCGACGGCTCGGCGCCGAACGCGTCCTTGTCGAGCGGCCGTGCGAGATAAGACGCGGGAAAGCGGGCGTTGATGCCGTGCGCAGGCAGGTCGCGCGCGATCGACAGGTAGCCGCGCGCGGCCAGCGCGGCAGCGACGTGCGCGTAGCACCACGCGCCGTGCCAGGCGCCATGCACGAGCACGAACACGGGATGGTCGGCCTGCTGGGGGGCGGTTATGTTCGTCTCCATGGTGTTCGTGTTTTTTCGGGAAAGCTGTCATCTTAGACGAACCCGTGCGTATCCAAGCGCGAACGCATGGCACGATTGCGCGGTGACCGGTGATCCGTCCCTCTTGTCTCGTGCAGGCCACATTTCGTCCGGATCCGATATGAATTTGAGCCGAAGCGCGCTAATTTGTTGCTTTGCCCGCGATTGCGCCCCATGAACGTCGACTATCTCTTCTACCGGAAGCCGGACAAACCCGGCCCCTATTCGCTCGACGACCTGGGCGACATCGCGCCGCCGATCGGCCAGGGCGACCTGGTGCGCGCGGGGATCGCGCGCGTGTTCGAGCAGATCGACTGGCAGGAGTCGCCCGACGTGCCGGGCGCGTGGTTCGGGACGGGCGGCGCGGTATTCCAGTTCACCGCGGAGCCCGACGGCCGCGTGACGAGCTTCATGGGCTCGCGCCTCGAACGCCGCTCGATGCTGCAGCTCACCCGCGAAATGGGGCTCATTGCGCTCGACCTGCAGCGCGATATCGTTTACGGCTGACGGGCCGCCGGCGCCCGCTGGTGCCCGCTGGTGCCATATGTGGCGCCCGTTCCCGCCGAGGCCGGCCGCGCCGGCCTGCCAACGGCTCCCGGCGCCCCGCCGGGCATGGCGCGCGTCCGCCATCGAACTTCAAAGATTGCTATACTTTCGCCCAATTCCGGCTTCCGGCCGGTAATTTGTGCCTGTCTGCGTCAATCGTTCGCATATCTCGCACGCATTGACACCCTGACCATCCCAGCCGGGCATGGCTTCTTCAATCGCCCCGCGTGGGTGTCTCCGTGGAGCTTGTCTTGGCCGTTTCCAATTCCGTCGTGGACGAACAAGAAACCGACGCCGCTGCCGTCACATCGGGCAGTTCCTTCTATCTTGCGATGCGCATCCTGCCGGCCGTGCAGCGCGATGCGATGTTCCAGGTCTACGCGTTCTGCCGCGCGGTCGACGACATCGCCGACAGCGACCTGCCGCGCGCCGAGCGTACCGCGGGCCTCGATCGCTGGCGTGCGGACATCGACGCGTGCTTCGCGGGCCGCCCGCCGCGCCATCTGGCCGCGCTCGACCGCGAGATCCGCGCATTCAACCTGCAGCGCGACGACTTCCACGCGATGATCGACGGAATGGCGATGGACGCGGTAGAAGACATCTGCGCGCCCGACGAGCCGACGCTCGACCTCTTTTGCGATCGCGTGGCGAGCGCGGCCGGCCGGCTGTCGGTGAGGATTTTCGGGATGCCGGAAGCCGAAGGGATCGAGCTGTCGCACCACCTCGGCCGCGCGCTGCAACTGACGAACATCCTGCGCGACATCGACGACGACGCGGCGATCAACCGCTGCTACCTGCCGCGCGAGCTGCTTGCGCGCGAAGGCATCGCGATCGCCGATCCGGCGACGATCGTGCGCGATCCGGCGCTGCCGCGCGTGTGCGCGACGCTCGTCGAGCGCGCGCTCGAGCACTTCCGCCAGGCCGACGCGGTGATGGATACCTGCCCGCGTGCGCAGGTGAAGGCGCCGCGCATCATGTCGGGCGCGTATCGCTGCATTCTCGAAGCCGCGATCGCACGCGGCTTTGCCGCCCCGCGCGCCCCGCTGCGCAAGCCGAAAGCGCGCATGCTGATGATCGCCGCGCGCTACGCGCTGTTCTGAGTCGACCGAGTCGATGCCCAGAACCGTCCACGTGATCGGTGCCGGACTCGCGGGCCTGTCGGCCGCGGTCGAGCTGCAACGCCGCGGGCGGCACATCGTGCTGCACGATGCGCACGCGCATGCGGGCGGCCGCTGCCGATCGTGGTTCGACGGCACGCTGAACACGACGCTCGACAGCGGGCTGCACGTGGTATTCGCGGGGCAGGCGGCAACGCAGCGCTACCTGCGCGCGATCGGCGCGGCCGATCAGCTGGTCGGGCCCGCGCTGCCTGAATTTCCGGTCGTCGACGTCGCGTCGCAGCAGCGCTGGACGCTGCGCTTCGGCAACGGGCGCTGGCCGTCGTGGCTGTTCGACGCCGCGTCGCGCGCGCCGGGCACGACGCCGCTCGACTATCTCGCGCTCGCCCCGCTCGCGTTCGCGCGCACGGGCCGCTCGCTCGCACAGACGATGCGATGCGACGGCGTGCTGTGGGATCGTTGGCTGCGGCCGTATTGGCTCGGGGTACTGAACGTCGAGCCGCGCCACGCGAGTGCCGAACTCGCGCGCGCGGTGCTGTGCAGCACGTTTGCCGCGGGCGCCCCCGGCTGCCGTCCGCTCGTCGCGCGCCACGGGCTCGGCAGCGCATTCGTCGAACCGGCGCTGCGGATGCTCCAGCACGGCGGCGCGCAGATCCGGCTGAACTCGCGGCTCGACGCGTTCGAATTCGGCGCGCACGGCAATGCGGTCGACGCGGTCGCGATCGGCGGCGGGCGCGTCGATCTTGCGCCGGGCGACGCGGTCGTGCTGGCCGTGCCGCCCGAGGTCGCGTTGCCGCTCGTACCCGAACTCACCGCGCCGGATACATTCAGCGCGGTCGTGACCGCGTATTTCGCGGTCGAGCCGCCGGCCGGCAGCCCGCTGCAGACGACCGTCGTCAACGGCGTCGTCGATGCGGTGCGCGCCGGCGGCGGCCAGCTCGCGGCGGCGATCCGCGATGCGGGCCGCTGGCTCGACATGCCGCACGACACGCTCGCGCGGCGGATCTGGGAAGACGTCGCGCGCGTGACCGGCGCGAAGCCGGAAACCATCCCCGCGTGGCAGCTCGTCGTCGAGCCGCGCGCGGGCTTTGCGGCGGTGCCGTCGCAGGAAATGAAACGTCCGGCCGTGCGTACGCGCTGGACCAATCTTGTGCTGGCGGGCGACTGGATTGCCACCGGCTTGCCCGCCACGATCGAGGGCGCGATCCGTTCCGGCCAATTGGCCGCGGACGTGCTCCAGACACAATAAGAGAGGGACCGATGAACGATCTCACCGAAATGGCTACCCTGTCCGCCGGCATCGCGCCGGCCGGCGTCGACGCGGCCGTCGCGCGTGCGACCGACGCGCTGCTGGCCGCGCAGAACGCGGACGGACACTGGGTCTACGAACTCGAAGCCGATTCGACGATTCCCGCCGAATACGTGCTGCTCGTCCACTATCTCGGCGAGACGCCGAACCTCGAGCTCGAACGGAAGATCGGCCGGTATCTGCGCCGCATCCAGCAGGCGGACGGCGGCTGGCCGCTGTTCACCGACGGCGCGCCGAACATCAGCGCGAGCGTGAAGGCGTATTTCGCGCTGAAGGTGATCGGCGACGACGAGAACGCCGAGCACATGCAGCGCGCGCGCAAGGCGATCCACGCGATGGGCGGCGCCGAGATGTCGAACGTGTTCACGCGCATCCAGCTCGCGCTGTACGGCGCGATTCCGTGGCGCGCGGTGCCGATGATGCCGGTCGAGATCATGCTGCTGCCGCAATGGTTCGCGTTCCACCTGTCGAAGGTGTCGTACTGGGCGCGTACCGTGATCGTGCCGCTGCTCGTGCTGAACGCGAAGCGCCCGCTCGCGAAGAACCCGCGCGGCGTGCGCATCGACGAGCTGTTCGTCGATCCGCCCGTCAACGCCGGGCTGCTGCCGCGCCAGGGTCACCAGAGCGCCGGCTGGTTCGCGTTCTTCCGTGTGGTCGACCATACGCTGCGCGCGGTCGACGGCTTGTTCCCGAGCTATACGCGCGAACGCGCGATCCGCCAGGCCGTGTCGTTCGTCGACGAGCGCCTGAACGGCGAGGACGGCCTCGGCGCGATCTATCCGGCGATGGCCAACGCGGTGATGATGTACGACGTGCTCGGCTACGCGGAGGATCATCCGAACCGCGCGATCGCGCGCAAGGCGCTCGACAAGCTGCTCGTCGTGCAGGAGGACGAAGCGTATTGCCAGCCGTGCCTGTCGCCGGTGTGGGACACGTCGCTCGCGGCGCACGCGCTGCTCGAAACCGGCGATGCGCGCGCCGAGGAAGCCGTGCTGCGCGGCCTCGACTGGCTGCGTCCGCTGCAGATCCTCGACGTGCGCGGCGACTGGATCTCGCGCCGCCCGAACGTGCGGCCCGGCGGCTGGGCGTTCCAGTACGCGAACGCGCACTACCCGGACGTCGACGATACGGCCGTGGTCGTGATGGCGATGGACCGCGCGCAGAAGCTCAGGCAATCGGATGCGTACCGCGAATCGATGGCGCGCGCACGCGAATGGGTCGTCGGCATGCAGAGCAGCGACGGCGGTTGGGGCGCGTTCGAACCGGAAAACACGCAGTACTACCTGAACAACATCCCGTTCTCCGATCACGGCGCGCTGCTCGATCCGCCGACGTCCGACGTGTCGGGCCGCTGCCTGTCGATGCTGTCGCAGCTCGGCGAGACGGCCGCGAACAGCGAGCCGGCCCGCCGCGCGCTCGACTACATGCTGAAGGAGCAGGAGCCGGACGGCAGTTGGTACGGCCGCTGGGGGATGAACTACGTGTACGGCACGTGGACCGCGCTGTGCTCGCTGAACGCGGCCGGCCTCGGGCCTGAAGACCCGCGCATGAAGCGCGGCGCGCAGTGGCTGCTGTCGATCCAGAACAAGGACGGCGGCTGGGGCGAGGACGGCGACAGCTACAAGCTGAACTACCGCGGTTTCGAGCAGGCGCCGAGCACGGCGTCGCAGACGGCCTGGGCGCTGCTCGGCCTGATGGCGGCCGGCGAGGTGAACAACCCGGCCGTTGCGCGCGGCGTCGATTACCTGATCGCCGAGCAGAACGAAGAGGGTCTGTGGGACGAGACGCGCTTCACGGCGACGGGCTTCCCGCGCGTGTTCTACCTGCGCTACCACGGCTATCGCAAGTTCTTCCCGCTGTGGGCGCTCGCGCGCTACCGCAACCTGAAGCGCGACAACGCGACGCGCGTCACGGTCGGGATGTAACGCGTGGGCGCATCACGGCACAACGGCGCATTGCCCGTCATCGCGGTGACGGGGATGGCGTTCGAGGCACGCATCGCGCGCGGCGACGGCGTCGAGGCCGTGTTCGCCGCGCGGGCCGACCGGCTCGAGCGCGCGCTGGCCGACGCGACCGCGCACGGTTGTGCGGGCATCGTGAGCTTCGGCACGGCGGGCGGGCTTGCGCCCGACCTGGAACCCGGCGCGCTCGTGATCGCGAACGCGATCGACGGGCCGTTCGGCCGCGTCGAGACCGATACGGGCTGGAGCGCGCGGCTCGTCGCCGCGCTGCACGACACGCCGGTATGGGCGCGGGTCACGCGCGGCACGATTGCGGCCGTCGGCGCGCCGGTCGTCAGCGAACAGGAAAAGGCGTCGCTGCACCACGCGAAGGGCGCGCTCGCCGTCGACATGGAGTCGCACATCGCGGCGGCCTTCGCGGCCGCGCGCGGCGTGCCGTTCGCGGTGTGCCGCGCGATCGTCGATCCGGCGTGGCGCACGCTGCCGCGCGCGGCGACGGCCGGCCTGCGCGACGACGGCAGCACGGCGATCCTGCCGATCCTGCGCGAACTGCTGAAGCAGCCGTCGCAGCTCGGCCCGCTGCTGCAGGTCGCGAGCGATGCGCGCGCGGCGCGCACGACGCTGATCCAGGCGCGGCACGCGTTCGAGCGTGCGGGTGCGATGCGGATCGTCTGAGCGGCACGCGCCGCGTTTCTCTTTCCCTCCTCTCTCCGTTTTCACGGACAAAAAAAGAGCGCTGCATGATGCAGCGCTCTTTGTCGTTGCGGCGGTCGCCGTTGCAGCGTTACTGCGCGGCCGGACTGCTCGCGGGCATTGCCGGCGCGGCCGGCGTGACGTCGGCGGCCGGCGCCGGCGTCGTCGCGGAGCTCGACGATGCCGCTGCCGCAGCAGGCGCACTCGCCGGCATCGCATTGTCCGCACCCGGATCGTCGTACTGCGGCAGCCCCGGCGCGGCCGGCGCGTTGTTCGGCGCGGCGCCCGATGCGCCATCCGATGCGCCCGGATCCTCGTAGTTCGGTAGCCCCGGCACGGCCGGCGTCGCGGCCGGCACGGCGCCCGATTCGCCCGGCTCGCTGTAGTTCGGCAGCGTGGCCGACGACGACTGGCTGCGATACGTCAGCGACTTGCGCTGCTGCAGGTACGCGTCGCGCACGAACGAATACGGATCGAGCGCGGCCTGCTTGAGCAGGTCGGTCGCGCCGAGCAGGTCCGAACGCGCGCTGATGAACTGCGCGATGTACATCGGGTTGCGCGCGGCCGGCTCGATGTAGTTGAGCAGGTTGAAGCGCACGTCCACCGCGCGGCCGACGCCGTCGCGGATCGTGCTCGGCCCGAACACGGGCAGCACGAGATACGGGCCGGACGGCACGCCCCAGCGCGCGAGCGTCAGGCCGAAATCCTGGTGATGCTTCGGCAGCCCGGCCGGCGTCGCGATGTCGATCAGGCCGGCGACGCCGAACAGCGAGTTCATCGCCACGCGCATCAGATCCTGCGTCGCATCGGTGATGCGCAACTGCAGCAGGTTGTTCGCCATGTTGCCGAGATCGCCGAGGTTCGAGAAGAAGTTGCTGATCGCGGTG
Organism: Burkholderia sp. DN3021; assembly: GCF_049805555.1. NCBI lineage: Bacteria > Pseudomonadati > Pseudomonadota > Betaproteobacteria > Burkholderiales > Burkholderiaceae > Burkholderia > Burkholderia sp. DN3021. Next base: position 194,072 of record NZ_JBNCAB010000004.1, read on the forward strand.
CGCACGGGCGTCGGCGTGATCTTCTGGTAACCCTTCGCGATCGGCACGGCGATGTTCGAATCGACGGCGTCGTTGATCTTGTACATCGTCCGGTTCATCGGCTCGAGCGGGTCGTTGGGATTGCGGTTCGGTCCCGTCGCGCAGCCGGTCAGCATCGCGCTGGCGGCGACGGTCGCCGCGATGATTCGCACCTTATTCATTGATTCCTTGCAATTGGTTCTTGGCGCGTTTGACGCGCGGTTTGCCCATCAGGACGGGCTGGAACACCACGGCGCCAATCAGCGTGCAGGTCAGTGCCAGCGCGAGCAGCTTGCCCATGCTCGACGTGCCCGGGTGGTGCGACAGCCACAGGCTGCCGAATGCGGTCGCCGTCGTCGCGGCGCTGAACAGCACCGCGTGCGTGAGGCTCGAATGCAGCAACCCCGTCTGCCCCGCGCGCCACGCCATCACGAAATACACCTTGAATGCGACGCCGACGCCAAGCATCAGCGGCAGCGCGATGATGTTCGCGAAGTTGAGCGGCATACCGAGCACGACGCACATCTCGAGCGTCACGACACCCGACACGAGCAGCGGCACCAGCGTGCGCAGCACGTCGCCGAAGCGGCGCAGCGTGACCCACAGCAGGATCGTGATCGAAATGATCGACCACAGCCCCGCATGCAGGAACGCGTTGATGATCGTGTCGGCCGAATGCAGGATCGAGATCGGCCCGCCGGTCGCGCCCGGTTCCGCGGCCTTCACGGTCTGCGCGAAACGGCGCAGCATCGTGTCGTCGTTCGGGTCGACGCCCTTCGGCACCTTCGGCGAGATCTGCACGAGCGCGTGGCCGTCCGGCGCGACCCAGTCGCGCACGAGCGGCGGCGGCAGCGATGCGCGCGTGATGTCCTGCGGCTGCAGCAGCGCGGCGAGCTGGTTCAGTGCGATGCGCAGCGTATCGGAGAACGCGCGCTCGGCGCGGTCGCGCGTCGCGCTGTCGGCGGCGGCAAGCTTCGCGAGCGACGCGGACAGGTGTTGCGCGGCGGCCGCGCCCGGGCCCGGGTGATCTTCCGCCGCGTAGCCGAGCAGATCCGACACGCGCTTGAGTGCGGCGACGCGCTGCGCGTCGGTCGCGGGCGGCGCGGCCGGCTGCGTCAGCGCGGGCAGCAGG